>JAFSZJ010000020.1 GCA_017458965.1 Kiritimatiellia bacterium
GAATCGGCTTCTGGTAGAATCCTAGTACGACATGGCTCTCGCAAGTCTCCAGAACGTTTCCATGGCCTTCGGCGGTGAACCGCTACTCGATGGCGTCACGCTCAACATCGAGCGCGGCGAGCATGTCTGCGTGGTCGGGCGCAACGGTTCCGGCAAATCGACGCTCCTCAAGATCCTTGCCGGCGTAATCGAGCCGGATGCCGGCGCGGTGCTTATACAGAAGGGCGCCCGTGTCGCGTACCTGCCCCAGGAGGTGCCGCAGGGCATCGGGGGTAATGTCCGCGAGGTCGTATGCGGCGCCGCCGCGTCCGGCGACGGCGCGGGGCCGGCAGCCGCCCAGGCGATGTCGCGCCTAGGCCTCGACCCGGACGCCGACTTCGCATCGCTCTCCGGAGGCCTCAAGAGGCGCTGCCTGCTCGCGCGGGCGCTGGCATCGTCGCCAGATCTGCTCCTGCTGGACGAGCCCACGAACCACCTCGATGTCGAATCTGTCGAGTGGCTGGAGGAGTTCCTGCCGGCGCGCGTCACGACATTCGTCTTCGTCACCCACGACCGCGCCTTCCTGCGGCGTCTGGCGCGGCGCATCGTCGATCTCGACCGCGGCCGCCTCAACGGATGGGACTGCGACTACGACACCTTCCTCCGCCGCAAGCGCCAGGTGCTCGAGGACGAGGACGCCATCTACGAGAAGATGGGCAAGCGCCTCGAGAAGGAGGAGGCGTGGCTGCGACGGGGCGTGAAGGCGCGGACGACGCGCAACGAGGGGCGGGTCAGGGCGCTCATGGCCCTGCGCGAGCAGTTCGGGGCACGGCGCCGCGAGATCGGAAGCGGCCGCTTCGATCTCCAGGCATCGGGGCGTTCCGGCATCCGCGCGATGCGGCTGCGCGACCTGACCTTCGCGTACCCAGGCGCGGAGCCGGTGATACGCGACCTCTCCATCGACATACTACGCGGTGAGCGCATAGGCGTCATCGGCCCGAACGGCGCCGGCAAATCGACTTTGCTGAAGCTGCTCGTGGGATCGCTCGAACCAACCGGCGGCGAGGTCATCCCCGGGTCGAACCTCGACATGACCTACTTCGACCAGCTTCGCGAAAGCCTCGACGGCGAACTGTCCGTAGCGGACAACGTGGCGGACGGCCATGAGACGGTGCGCGTGAACGGAACGCAGCGGCACATCCTGTCTTATCTGTCGGACTTCCTCTTCCCGCCCGAGCGCGCCCGGACGCCCGTGAAGGCGCTCTCCGGCGGGGAGCGGAACCGTCTGCTGCTCGCCCGCCACTTCCTCCGTCCCGGGAACATGCTCGTGATGGACGAGCCGACGAACGACCTCGACATCGAGACCCTCGACATGCTCGAGGAGCAGGTCGCGGACTTCGACGGCACGGTCGTGGTCGCAAGCCACGACCGCGCATTCCTCGACGGTATCTGCACCAGCGTCCTCGTCTTCGAGGGCGATGGGGTCGTCCGCCAGTACCCCGGCGGCTACAGCGACTGGAAGGCCCAATCACGGGATGCCGCGCCCCAGTCCCGGGGCGAGGGGACGCAGCCTCGCGGCACCGCGGCCAGGGAGACGCCTCCGCCCGAGGCCGCGCCCGCCAGGCGCCGCCTCGGCTTCAACGAGAAGCGCGAACTCGATGCGCTACCGGGCAGGATCGAGGGGCTTGAAAAGGAGGAGGCCGATCTTGGCGCGGCGCTTTCCGCGCCGGATGCGTTCCGGCGGCCTCCTGAGGAGCTTGCCGCCATGCGGTCGCGCCTGTCAGCCATCCCCGCCGAGATCGAGCGCCTTATGGAACGCTGGGCGGAACTCGAAGCCCTGTCCGACGCATAATCGCCCGCCGCTTCGCCGGGGCGTTGTGGTAGGATTATCATGTTCCCAGTGCGACGCATCCTTTACAACCTGGCCCTTACGGTCGCCATGATCGTCATGCTTCCGCACTACCTCGTCAAGATGAGGCGGCGCGGCGGGTATGCGCATAACTTCGGCAACCGCTTCGGACGCTACGACGCCGACACGCTCCGCCGTTTCGGCGACGGCGGCGCGATACTTGTCCACGCGGTGAGCGTGGGGGAGGTCGGCGTCGCATGGCAGTTCATCCAGGCCTGGCGCAAGACCGACCCGTCGGCGCGGTTCGTCATAAGCACGACCAGCTCGACCGGATACCGCGAGGCGTTGAAGAGGGTGGGGGACGGCGACGACGCCGTCATCTACAACCCCCTGGACCTCCCATGCTTCGTGAGGCGCGCGCTCGACGCTATACGCCCGGCGGCGTTCATACTCGTAGAGACGGAGATATGGCCAAATCTCCTCGCCGAATGCGAAAAGCGCGCCATCCCGGTCTGCCTTGTCAACGGGCGGCTCTCCGACAGGACCGCGCCGACATACCGCCGCCTTCGATTCCTCTTCGGACCGGCAATAGGTTCAATACGCCAGGTCCAGGTGCAGTCGGACCTCGACGCGGAACGCTACATCGCCGCCGGCGCGGAGCCGTCGCGGACGGTGGTGACCGGAAGCTTCAAGTTCGACGTGGCCCGGCGCGACGAGGCAAAGGAGCGCGCCGCGGGATCGCTCCTCGAGTCGATCGGCTTCGGCTCCGGGCACCCCATGCTCCTCGGCGCATCGACGTGGCCCGGCGAGGAGACGCTCCTTTGCAAGGCGTACCTCGAGCTGCGCAGGGGCCGCGAGGCTCTGCGACTCGTCCTCGTGCCGCGGCACATGGAACGCGCCGGCGAGGTCTGCTCGGACATCCGCGCCCTTGGCCTGACGCCTGTTCGCAAGACCGACCTGGACGCGAACGGAACGCGGCCGCTCGGCGCCGACGACGTACTCGTCGTAGACACGACCGGGGAGATGATGGGGCTGTACCCGCATGCGGCGGTATGCGTGGTCGGGCGCACGTTCCGCTCTCGCGGCGGGCAGAACATGATCGAGCCATGCCTCTGCGGCGTGCCTACGGTCGTAGGGCCGCAGACGCAGAACTTCCGCCCCGTGATGGCCGATCTGCTTTCGCAAGGCGCGATCATCCAGGTCGCGGACGACGCCGGCCTCGTACGCGAGCTTGGCATGCTGCTTGGCGACGAGGCCGCAAGGCGCGATCTCGGCGAAAAGGCGGCAAGGGCCGTCGCATCCCGCAAGGGGGCGGTGGACCGATGCGTCGCCGCCGTCCGCGACGCGATCAGATGACCCCACATGCCTGCAGAGGTACGCCATGGCCACGACATCCAAATCAGACATCGAGATCCATTTCGTCTCGCTTGCGCTAGACAAGGGGATCGGCCTTCCGAAGCATACGAGCCATGCGCTCTCCATCGACCTCGTATGCCCCAGGCCCACGGTGTCGCGGAAGTCCTCGTCACGCAAGGTCGAGCTTTCGTCCGGCGCCTGCGAACCCGTCTCCCCGCCATGGACGGAGTCGGTCGCGCTCAAGGAGACCGTGAGCGGGCGCTTCGGCATAGAGGTGTCGCTGACCGAGGCCATATCCGGCGAGATGGCCGACTACCTTGTAAGGACAGCCTCGGGGGCGCTTGTGAAGGTCTTCGCCGGCATGTTCGGGAAGGCCTTCGCCGGAGGTCTTCTCGGGGATATGGCCGACATACCGCTCGAGACGCTCGCCAAGGCGATTGCCAAGGACAAGTCCCCTGACACGCTCGCGTGCGGCGTCGTCGATTTCGAGTCCGGTGCGCGTTTCCCGCGACGCACCGTGGTTGAGGTGCCGCTCGTGGCGGTGTCCGACGTGAGCAGGAAGGTCTCCCGCGGGGCGAGGAGTTCCGCCCCTTCCAGCCGGAAGGTCTTCTCGAAGGGCGAGCGCATAGGCACATGCCTGCTGGCGCTTGAGACCCTGTAGCGGATGTGGTAAGGGATGTTCCGTCAGTCGCCAGGGAACCGATGCTAGGAGCTTTCGGCAGATTCTGGCGGCGGCATCCTCTCGCGCCGGTCGCGGTGGCGCTCGTTGTCGCCGACGCCTTGTACATGCGGGGGCTCGAATCGCCGCGACGCGAAGAGGAGGTCGCGGACTTCGCCCATGAAGCGGAGGTGGCCGGGACTGTGCGCGTCCGTGGCGTCGTCGATGCCGTCGGCGCGCCTACGGCGGCGACCAGGGGCGAGCTGAAATACCGTTTTGTCCTGCGTGACCCGGTCTTCGAGGGCTTCGACATGCGCGTTGCGGAAGGGGAGGGTATCCCCGTGGTCTGGTACACGCCTCCGCCCATGAAGTACGGCTTCCCGCCGGAGAAAGGCGCGGTGTTCGAGATGGAGGGCGATGTCCATGTCCGCCGCCGCCTTCGCGATCTCGCCCCGAAGCGTCTCGGCGACCTGGTGCTCATCTCGCGGGCCCGCGACACGATCGTCGCGTACGCCCCGCTCATGGTCGACGACGGCCCCGTTGAACGCCTGCGCATGTCTGCGGCGAAGCGGATGTCGCTAGGCCTTGACGACTATCCGGAGGAGTCTTCGCTCATGCTGGCGATGGCGCTCGGATACCGGTCCGACATACCGCGCCGTCTCACGCGCGTGTTCCGCAGGGCCGGCACGATACACATCTTCGCGATTTCCGGTCTCCATGTGATGCTTATCGCCCAGGCGCTGGCCGGCATCTTCGCACGGTGCGGCGTGTCGCGCAGGTACATCGTCCTGCCGATCGCTCCGATGCTGGCGTTCTACGTGTTCATGACCGGGATGCAGCCAAGCGCGATGCGCGCCGCGATCATGTCCGTCGCCTACTTCGCCGCGCCATTCTTCGGACGGAGACCGGATCCGATAGGGGCGATATCGTTCGCGGCCATCGTCCTCGTCGCCGCAGATCCGGGAAGCGTCTCGGAGCTTGGCTTCATATTGTCCTTCGCCATGGTGACGGGCCTCGCCATGTTCCTCCCGCCTGTCCGCGAGGCGTTCCAGCGCCTCTTCCGCGTCGCCGACTGCGAGCGCACGTTGTCGCTCATCGAGGCGGCTGGGGCGCCCAGGCCGATCGTAAGCAGGGCGTGGGCTGCGCACACATGCCGGAAATGGCTTCTGGAGGGGCGCAAGTGGTTCGCGGACATACTTTCCGTATCGGTCGTGGCCACGCTCGTCTCCTTCCCGCTCACGTCGTACTTCTTCGGCATCTGCTCGCCTTACGCGCTTGTCGCCAACATGATCGTGGTGCCGCTCGCCAAGGGGGTGATGATGTCGGCCGGCTTAGGTCTGATCCTGTCGTGCATGCTTTCGTGGCTGGCGCTCCCGTTCAACTTGTCCGCGGCGTTCCTTACATGGCTCATGAAGGAGGTCTCCGTTCTGACCGTCTCCCTGCCGGGCGGCACATGGGGTTTCCGTTTCAGGCTCTGCCATGTCGTGCTATGGTATTGCGCACTGCTTCTTGGTCGGCATCTTGCCATACGGGCGCTTCGCCGGGCTGATCCGGAACGGCGCGATTTCGAGACGGGCATTGAGGAGGACGCATGAAAATAACGATCAACGAGGACCGCCGGATAGTAGACGTCATCCGCGAAGGGCTGCGCAAGCGCGAGGGATACTGCCCCTGCCGCCTGGAGAAGACCGAGGACAACATCTGCATGTGCAAGGAGTTCCGCGACCAGATCGCCGACCCCGACTTCGAGGGCTACTGCCACTGCCGCCTGTACCACAAGGCGAAATAGCGCTTGCGGGATGGCGCAAGCCGACCGCGCCGGCGTTCGGATTGCCGCCGCCGCCCCGCGACAGGGCTTCGAGCATCGGCGGGCAGATCGTCAAAGGGCAAGGGCCTTCCGGACCATGGCAACCTGTTCAAGCGTCATGGCCACAGGAGACCAGCGCACCTCTATGTCGGCGTCGAATGCCGGGAAGGAGCCGTCGTCGATCTCGCCGGGGAGTTTCAGCAGGCATCCCTTGCGCAGGACAAGCCGCGTGGTCAGCATCGTGGCGCCGCCATCGGCGCCCGATGATCTGAAGTCCTCCGTCTGACCCGGCAGGAGGCGGGCGGGGAGCCGAAGCGGGTCGTCGTCTGCCTGCGGTATGGATATCGTCACGTCATATCCGCCGGGCGGAAGGTAGATGGGGAGACGCTTCCCTGGCTCGATCCTGAGGTCGGTCATCCTGGCTCTTGCGAAATCCTCGGCGTACTTGAGCGGGGTCCCGCACAACGAGACGTTCCGCGTGGTAGGCTCCCCGTCCGCACCGATCGCCATGTCGCATGCCTTTAGCGCGGAGGATGCGGCCGCTATCCAATCGTCTTCCGGGACCTCCCCTGCGGCCTTTGCGGCGAGGAAGGCCTCCACCTTCGATGGCGCGTCTTCGATGCCGTTCTCCCTGAGCACCTCAAGCGCCTGCGCCGGGTCGCCGCCAAGCCGCAGTTCGCGCGCCGTGTCGGTGGCCGAATGCGACAGGAATGAGGCGCAGACGATCGTCTGGTCGTCGCCGCGCATGCGGAGGCGCATGGGGTGGAAGGGGAATGCCCTGTTCAGGAGTCTGGCAATCGTGCCGCGCTTCAATTGCGTCGCCACCGCGCCATTCGGACGAAGCTGGCTTTGCCGGTCCCTTGCCAGCCCTTCGCGATCAATTCTCACGGCCTGCGCACCATCGACCATGCGCGTCACCAGCCAGCAGGGCCCATATTCAAAAGATACGTTGGCCGTCGAGCGCTTGCCTACGGTATGGAGCGCGTAGCCCGCTCCGATCCCATTGGCCTGGAACGAGTCGTACAGACTTGCGCCGTCAGGCAGAAGGACTATCGGGCGCCCATATCCTATCGGTATGTCAACGGTACCTTCGTCCGGTTTTTCGAACCCGACGAGCCGCACAACGGGTTGCCCGAAGGTGGGGCGACGGACAGCCTTCGACACGGACCAGACCTTCAGGGGGAAGATGGCGTCGGAGTAGTCCGCCAGATTCCGCATGACCTGCGGTTTCATGCGTCCGGTTCTCGTGTCGCGTATAGGCAGGCGGCCTGTGAAGCCGACGTTCTCCACGTAGTATTGGAGTTCCGGCATGTCGTTTGTCCGCGACTGATGCAAGTCCCATAGATACGGAAGCCCAAGACATGCGACAGGCTCGCATTCGACGCCGAAGGCGGACTGGCCGACGTATGAATCGAAACCGACCGTGGTTCCGGCCGGCAACGAGCGGCTCAGCCAGTTTTGGGCCTCGGCGCGGGAATCACGCATCTGGAAGCAGGTGGACATGGCCGCCGCGCCGACCGCGCAGTGAACGAGCGCCGCGATTCCCCAGACGGCGACAGCGGCGTCGCATAGGATGCGTGTCAACCCAGGCGCTGCCTTGCGGTCATGTCGCCTTCTCAGCCACCATTCCAACGGCAATCCGGCACCCAGCGAGATCAGCATTGCGATCGGGAGCGTCTCCTGGTTCCTTACGAACGGGCATAGGAAAACCAGGAACGGGACGAAAACGGGAAGTAGGAATGGCGCGCCGGCGAATTGCGCACGGAAGTCACGCCTCAGCCAGAACGTCCATGCGAACACCCCCCATGCGAGGGGAAGCCAACCGAAAACGGCCATCTCGCGGACCAGGTGGGTCGACCGCAGCACATCGGCGGCCCACTTCGACCTGTCGCCGCCCAGGCTCCGCACGATCCCGGCATATGTATGGTTCCTGGCGTGCGCCATCGCTTCAAAGTACCATGCCGGTGCAATGCGCAACGCGGGCGTCCCGTATGCGAAGCCGCATAAGGCCGCGGCGCATCCGCATAGGAGCATTACCGGGATCCAGGCAAGCAACCCGCGTCTCGACATCCCCCGTCGCATCAGGATGACGAAAGGCGCCGTAAGGCACCAGAGCAGAAGCGGCATCAGCGTGAACTTGCATGAAACGGCGAACCCGGCAGCGAAGCAGCCGATGATCGCCAGCCATGGCGATTTGATCCTGATCGAGCGGGCCGCAAGCCATGAGAAGAGCGCCAGTGTCGCCACAAGGGCCTCGTCGGTCTCGCAGTAGTGGAGGAACTCGATCGGGCCTGCGCTCGCCAGGAAGAAGGAGGACGACAGGAACGCGACAAGCGGGCGCATCCCGACCTCCATGCATGCGCCGAACATGAACAGCGCGGCGACCACATAGAGGAATGCGTTGAAGTTCCTCCCCTTCTGCGCGGAGAACGAGTGCTCCACCTTGAAGCCGTCGTGCCAGTGCGACAAGGAGCCCACATCCTCGGCGTTGACCTTGCCGTCCTGCGAACAGTGCCGTTCCCAGCGATTGCGGATCTTGCCGGCCCTGTCCTCAAGCCAGAAAACGGCGCGGTACATCTCGAACCAGCCGCTGGGATATGCCCGGTCGCGTATGTAGCCGTTGTCGCGCACCTGCTTGACCCACCTGATGATCTTCGTCTCGTCAGGATGGTAATTCGAGCTCCAGAACAACCCGGTGGTCGCGATCCTGGCGGAAAGGGCGAGCAGCAATACGCCAAGCGCCCAGGCAAGCAAGCCGCGACGATCTTTAGCCGTCTTTTCGATGTTTCCCATGTCCTGAATCCCTGCAAGGATCGTGGATGTGCGCCCTTCCTAGTTGTCGGCTGCGCGGCGGTACTCCACGCGGCCGAGGAACTTGATCTGCATGTATGTCAGGCCTATGAGAAGTGTGCCGAGGATGCACGCCATCGAAGTGGCCATGCCGAAGCGCAGGTTGACGTATGCCTCCTGCCAGATGCGGAGGCCCATGACGAGCGTCGCCTCGCCAGGTCCGCCGAACGTCAGCAGCAGGATGTTGCCCATGCTCTGGAAGGTGCCGATGAAGGTGCCGACGAAGTTGATGATTATGAGCGGCAGGAGCGTCGGAAGCGTGATGCGGAAGAGCTTCTGGCGGAAGCCGGCGCCGTCGATCTCGGCGGCCTCGTAGAGGTCCGGCGGTATGGAGCGGAGCGCCGCCAGATAGAGCAGCGAACCCATGCCCATGCCGGCCCAGATGCCCGGGACTATGCAGCAGATCATCGCGATGGACGGGTCCTCAAGCCACGCCTGCTGTCCGATGTTGACGAACGGCAGGCGGTCCACGAAGGCTATCAGCTGGTTGAAGAAGCCTGCCGGGGTCGGGTTGTACATGAGCTTCCACATGAGCGTTATCACGAGGCCGCTCGACATCTGCGGCAGGAAGAATAGCGTCCGGTAGAAGATCTTCGCGTGGCGTATCTCCGTGAGCATTATGGCGAGGATGATCGGCGCCGTGAAGGCGAAGACCATGTGCAGAAGCACGTAGTAGCAGGTGCGGCCGAGGCAGCGCCAGAAGGTCGGGTCTATGGCGAGGATTATGAAGTTGTCCATGCCGACGAATGTCGAGCCGCCCGTGACCCTGTAGTCCTGGAAGGCCATCACGAGGCCGCGCGCGAGAGGGTAGTAGCGCCATAGGAGTATCAGCCCCACCGCCGGCACGACGAGCAGGAAGGGCAGCCAGCCGTTGTACACCGAATGGCTTCCCGTGGCGGTCTTGCGCTTCAGCTGCGCCTGCACGATGCGCCAGACGAGGAAGGCCACGAGGCACAGTATCGAGAAGAGAAGCCCAACTGCCCACGGACGGTACTTCGCGAGGACCTCCTCCGGCGTCGCGAACATGATGCCGCTGTTGGCCTTGCGCGTGAGCTCCTTCAGTTCGGCGCCGTAGTCCCAGTTCTCCCCGAGTGTGCCGAGCATCCGGCTGAAGTCGCGGTTAAGTATCTGGTCGATGTTGAACCAGAAGCCGGACCATGGCTCCGTGATTGGCGTTATCCTCCCCGAATCGATGTCCTCGTAGTTGCGGCGGATCACCAGCGGGATGTCGCGCAGGTATTCGTCGTAGCCGAGGCGCGCGAGGTCCTTTGGCGGGACGAAGCGGCCGAGGCCCTGGAGTATCTTCGACTCGACGGAGGCGTTGGCCACCTCCTCGTCGCATATCGCGGTCATCGCCCCCCATACCTTGTCGCGCTCATCCTTGGGTCTGTCCGCGACCCCGGGGTACATGACGGCGTAGTGGTTCTGGGTCTGCACCGTGCGGCGGCCAGGCGTACGCTGCGGGATGTCCTCGCCGTGTATGTCATGAAGCGGCATGCCGTCGTCGGCGGGGAAGGGGAACCACGACAGGAGCGACGGATCGATGCCCAGTTCGGCGATCTTCTCCAGGCCCTGGAACATCGAGATGGCGACCTCGCCGCGCGCAAGCATGTCGTTAAGGTTGTCGTTGCCGCCGGAGTTCAGCCCGTTGCGGCAGACTCCCGTTATCACGTCGTCGGGCGAGTAGGCGATGCCCTTGGCGTCGGCCTCCTCAAGCTCCATTGGGCCGTTGTCGGTCCTGAGCCATTTGCCCCAGCGGAGCTTGTGGTAGAAGGCCATGGCCCTCATGCATTCAGGCGTGTCGAGCTCGCAGCGCCATACCGGCTTGACCTGCGAGAGGTCCTCGCCCTCCGGGGTGATGAAGCGCGTTTCATCCTGCCCGAAACGGTAGTCGCGGCCGTTGGTGGGGCTTCTCCTGATCTGGACGACCGGTTCGCCTCCGGCGCTTTCGATCCATGGCAGGAAGAAATAGCCGTATGGCATGATCTGGAAGCCGCGCTGGCCGAACTGGTGCGTCACGCCGGGGATGTCGCGTCCTGGATCCGTCAGCACGCGGCACCAACGGAGGAACTCGCTCCATGTCGCCGGCGGGTTGCGCGGGTCGAGACCGGCTGCCTCGACGAGGTCGGTGCGGAAGATGAGTCCCAGCGTCTCATGAGTGGCGAGCGGAATACCGTAGACCTTGCCGTCCACCGTGGCCACGTCGCGCATGATCTGCGGTATGCGCTTCCAGCCATCCCATTTCGATTCCTCGTCCTCGATGCGTCCGTCGCCGTCCAGATCGTCGCCGATCCATTCGTTCAGCGGGTAGAGGAAGCCCTGGCGAATCTCCTGGCGGATTATGTGGTACCAGCTCAGGCCTATGTCAGGCGCCGTGTTGCCGGCTATCGACATCATCAGCGACGACTTCCCGCCCGACGGGAGGCTGATGCCCGACCACTGGCGCACCTCCACGTCGGGGTTGTCCCGCATGTGGCGGATCAGGACCTTCGTCGTGGCGTTGTCTGGCGAGTTCGGGGAATAGAATTCGTTGACCTTGACGACGGTTGGCTTGTCGTCCTCGCCGCGACCACTTTCCGCCATCGCAGCCAACGGCGACACAACAAGCGCCGCGGCCACGATGATCGCGAATCGCGAAAACATCCTATCCATCGCCCTCATCATCAAAATATCTCGCATAGCATAGCAAATGTCATGCATGGTCGTTTAATCGTTGAACCGTTTAATCGTTGAACCGTTTGATCGTTGAACCGTTTGATCGTTTCAACTCCCCAACTTCCCAACTAGTCACTAGAACTAGCCACTAGAACTCCTCAACTCCTCAACTTTTCAACTTTTCAACCTTTCAACTATTCAACTTCTCAACTATCCAACTCCCCCGCCACCCAAGGTGGTACAATGTCGGGGTCGCGTCGGTCGTTTGGCGCGGAGGAGTGCAGCGAAAGATGAAGATCGGAGTCAGTTCCTACAGTTACAGCCGTCTTGTCCATTCGGGCAAAATGAAGCAGATCGATGTCATCAAGGCCGCGAAGGACGCCGGCTTCGACATAATCGAGTTCAGCACGATAGCAGTCCCCGATGGCAAAACCCTCGAGGACTACGCGGCGGAACTCAGGGCGGAGGCCGACAGCGTCGGCATACCGATCGCCAACTACACCATAGGCGCCGATTTCGTCAATGGCAGCGGCGGGGATGTAGATGCCGAGGTGGAACGCCTGAAGCGCGAGGTCGACGTCGCGGAGATCCTCGGCGCCCCCGGCATGCGCCATGACATAACCTATTCATTGCCCAAGGATGGCCCTCGCACCTTCGAGAACGCCCTCGGTCGCATCGCCCCGGCGGTCAGGGCGGTCACAGAATACGCCGCCACGAAGGGCATCCGCACGATGACGGAGAACCATGGCTTCATAAGCCAGGATAGCGTCCGCGTCGAGAAGCTGGTCGGAGCCGTCGACAATCCCAACTTCGGCGTACTCCTGGATCTTGGAAACTTCCTTTGCGCCGACGAGGACCCGGCCATAGCGGTAGGCCGCCTCGCGCCATACGCCTTCCACGCCCACGCCAAGGATTTCCATGTGAAGTCCGGCAACGGGATGAACCCCGGTGACGGCTGGTTCATGTCCCGCGGCGGCAACTACCTCCGCGGCGCGATCATAGGCCATGGCGACGCGCCGCTTCTCCAGTCCATCCGCGCGCTCAAGCGCACCGGCTACGACGGAGTGCTGTCCGTCGAGTTCGAGGGCATGGAGGACCCGCTTGAAGGCATCCGCATCGGCCAGGCCAATCTGAGGCGTCTCGTCGAACTCGCGTAGGCGCTTGGCCGGCGCTGCGGCGCCGGCGGGGATTAGGAAGCTACCACCCCAGTTCAAAAAAGTTTGACATGCGGCAAGGCGTGGTGATATCATTCTTCATCCTTTTCGGGGGATTAGCTCAGCTTGGTTAGAGCGTCTGCTTGACATGCAGAAGGTCACTGGTTCGAGTCCAGTATCTCCCACCATCCTTTGGAGGCGGATGGACGCTAGGCGTCCGAGAGTGGCCGTGGTTTGCGGCAAGGCCCCGATCCCAGACGAGACTTTCATCCGTCGTGAGATCGAGGTTCTTCGTCGTGATTGCGATGTGAGGATCTTCGGTTTGGGCTGGCGCATTCCGGCCTTGCGCGACATTTTCGCCATGCGCGCTTTGCCGCCACGCTCCGCAATCCCGCTTCTCCCCCGGTTGCGCACCGTATGCGAGATCGCCTCGTTCGTGGCGGACGGCGGAAGGATCATCGCCCACTTCGCATGGCGCACGGCCGACGTCGCCGCCGCCGCGTCGCGCCTTTCCGGCATGCAATGGGAATGCCATGTCCATGCCTGGGACGTCTTCACCCGTCCGCCATCCGAGGTGCGCCGTCGGCTTGAGTCCGCCTCATCCGTCGTCGCCTGTTCGCGAATGGCCGCCGAGGCGGTGGCGTCCTGCGGCATACCGCCGGAGCGCATCTCGGTATCCATGCATCCGCTGCCTACGGACAAGATCCTGGCCAGACTGCGGAGCCCACGCCGCCCCTCGCCCCATGACCCATTCCGCGTGGTCGCCGTGGGACGCCTTGTGCCAAAAAAAGGTTTCGACATCCTCCTCCGGGCATGGTCCTTGCTCCCCTCCGGCGGCGCCAGCCTCGTCATCGTCGGAGATGGCCCTGAACGCGGCAATCTGCAAAGGCTCGCCAATGCGCCCTCGGTGCCGCCCGGGTCGGTGGTGTTCCGAGGGAGTCTGTCGGAGGATGGGACGCTTGACGAGATCGCGGACGCCGACCTCTTCGTCCTTCCTTCAAGGCGCATGCCGGACGGCGACCGGGATGGCATCTCCAACGCGCTCCGCGAGGCGATGGCCCTTGGAGTGAGGGTTGTCACCACTGATGCCGGCGCGGCTCCGGAGGTGTTGCCGGATTCTTCCAGCCCAGGCGCCGGAGGCGTAGTGCTGCACGCGCAGGTGACGCCCGAGGCGTTGGCCGGGGCCATGGCCCGCGAAATGGAACTCGCGTACAATAAGCGGCGGTGAAAGCCGTTATTCAACCATGGATGCAATGGACGACGAGGATCTAGCGCTCGCGGCGGACTACCGCGACAATGGCAACCCGGAAGCCATCGACAGGCTGGTCTCGAAGTACGGCCGGTCGCTCCTCGGATACCTGCGCGCGGCGACGAGAAACGCGCACGACGCCGAGGAGGTCTTCCAGGACACCTGGCTGAAGGCGATGCGCAAGATCGCCTTCTTCAAGGGGGGATCCTTCAAGGCCTGGCTGACGACGATCGCGCGCAACTGCGTGATCGACCGGGCGAGGCGGATGCGCCCGACCACCAGTCTCGACCGGGAGCTTGACGAGGATGGGACGAGGGTGGTCGATCTGATGGCGGACGATGCCGCCCCGAGGCCGGAGGCCGGCATGGTGGCGACGGAACGGGCGGCGAGGATACGGGAGGCCGTGGCGGCGCTGCCGGAGGCGCAGAGGGAGGTCTTTCTGCTGCGTGTCGAACAGGAGATGCCATTTGCGGAGATAGCCGAGATGCTCGGCATTCCATTGAACACGGCCCTTGGAAGGATGCACTACGCGGTGACGCGGCTAAGAAAGGAGCTGGAAGGGATATGAGGACGAACGAAGTACAATTTGAAGAGGACGCCGCGTTGGCGGCCGAGACCCGTGCGGCCTTTGACTGCGGCGAGGTGCCGGAGCGTCTTCGCTCCGCCATAACCGGCGCCGCCCGCGGCGAGTGGCTTGCCATGCAACGCCGGCGCAGGCTCCGCATGCACGTCTGGCTTAGCGGCCTGACATCATGCGCCGCCGCGCTGGCCATATTCGCCTACTCGACGCCGCAGTTGTTCAGACCATCCGCCGGTTCTGAAGCGGACGCCCTTCGTCGCGTCGACAGGATCATGGATCTCGTGTCCATCTCCTTCCCCGAGGAGGACGCCACGGACGATGAGCTGGAGGCCATGCTTCTTCCAGAAGGCGATGCGGGGATAACCGCCGCCTATGTGGCGGAGCGTTTCGGCGCCATGTCGGCCACGGACGACGACACCCTGCTGTTCGATTAGCCGCGGAGGCGGATCCGGATCATGAAGGCGTTGCTTCAGAGGGTCGCGGAGGCTTCCGTGACGGTTGGTGGCGAGATGGTGTCGTCGATCGGCGGCGGGTTGCTGGTGCTGCTTGGCGTCGCTGTGGGCGATGACGAGGCCAAGGCCGATGCGATCGCAAGGAAGATCGCGCAGCTTCGGATATTCGAGGATGAGGCGGGGAAGATGAACCTGTCCGTAGCCGATGTCGGTGGCGAGGTGCTCGTCGTCTCGCAGTTCACGCTCATGGCCGACTGCCGCAAGGGAAACCGCCCGAGTTTCGTGGACGCCGCAAGGCCTGAGGAGGCGGACGCCCTCTACATGGGCGTCGTCGCGAAACTCCGCGAACGCCTTGGCGAGGGCAAGGTTAAGACCGGCGTCTTCAGGACGCACATGGAGGTCCGTCTTCTCAACGACGGTCCCGTCACGATCGCCCTCGATGTCTGAGCCGTTGGCGTTTTTTGATTGCCTGCCGACCGCCCCGGATAGTATCATCATATTGCGTGAAGGCCAGTAGCTCAGCTGGACAGAGCATCAGATTCCTAATCTGAGGGTCGCGGGTTCGAATCCCGCCTGGCCTACCATTTTCGGTTAGGCCACCATGAACGATACACCGCAAGGCGAGCGGACGAGGATAGCCATCCTCGGCAGATGCAACGTCGGCAAATCAAGCCTGATCAACGCGCTTGCCGGACAACCGGTGGCCATAGTCTCCCCAGTCAGGGGTACTACGACCGACCCCGTCCGCAAGGCCATGGAGATGCTTCCGCTTGGTCCGGTCCTGTTCTGCGACACGCCCGGCCTTGACGACGACGGCGTCCTGGCCCCCGAACGCGAGGAGCGCACCCTCGCCGAGCTGCGCCAGGCGGACATCGCGCTTCTTGTCACGGACGCGCCGACCGGCATCGGCCCGCACGAGGAGGCGATCCTCGCGAAAGTCGCCTCGTTGAAGACGCCATGCGTCATCGCATGCAACCGTATCGACGAGACGCCTCCCGGCGCCGACGCTCCCTTCGGCGGACGCGTCTTCACCCCCGTTTCGGCAAAGACGCTTGAAGGCATCGACGATCTTAAGCGGGCGATCATGAAGGCCGTGCCGGACGAGGCGCGCCGCCCCATCGCCTCCGACCTTGTGAAGCCCGGCGATGTGGTCATACTGGTGGTGCCGATCGATTCCGCCGCGCCGAAAGGGCGCCTCATCCTCCCGCAGCAGCAGGTCATACGCGACTTGCTTGACGCCGGCGTCATCACCGTCGTCGCCCGGGAGAGGGAGCTTGAGGGCGCCCTTGCCGCCCTTCGCACGCCTCCGGCACTCGTCATAACCGATTCCCAGGCGTTCCAGGTGGTGTCGCGCATCGTCCCGGAGGATGTCCCGCTGACATCGTTCTCGATCCTCTTCGCCCGCTACAAGGGCGATCTGCCTGAACTTATGCGTGGCGCAAAGGCCATAGCGGGACTCGCGGACGGCGACCGCATCCTTGTGGCCGAGGGGTGCACGCACCATCGGCAGGGCGACGACATCGGCACGGTGAAGATACCGCGGTTGCTTGAGGCGAAGACCGGCAAGCGCCTTCGCTTCGAGCATTCCGCCGGAATGGGCTACCCGCCGGATCTCTCCGACTACGCGCTGGTGGTGCACTGCGGCGGATGCATGCTCGGCCGCCGCGAGATGCTGTCGCGCATAGCAGCCGCCCGTGCCGCCGGTGTCCCGATCGTGAACTACGGCGTCCTGCTGGCCTGTCTCAACGGCATTCTCGGGCGCGCATCGGCGCCGCTCGCCGGACGCTAGGCCTCACTCGCCCTTGGCAAGATAGCCGCGTACATAGTCCTCGACCGCGTCCTCGAGTTCCATGAAGGGCCTTGTGAAGCCAATGGCCCGAGTCTTGGACATGTCGGCCTCGGTGAAGTACTGGTACTGGGAGCGCAGCTCCTCCGGCATCTCGATGAAGTCTATGGCCGGCTCCCTGCCCATGGCGCGGAAGACAGCCGTCGCGAGATCCACCCATGACCGCGCATGGCCCGTGCCGCAGTTGAAGATGCCGTTCTTCGAAGGATCGTCCAGGAAGAAGAGTATCTGCGCCACGACGTCCTTGACATATACGAAGTCGCGCACCTGGCCGCCGTCAGGGTACTCCGGCTTGTACGACTTGAAGAGTCCGATGCGCCCCGTCTCGAGTATCTGCCTGTACGACTTGCAGATCATGGATCGCATGGTCCCCTTGTGGCCTTCACCTGGTCCGAAGACGTTGAAGAACTTGAGGCCGGCGATCTTGTCGAGATAGCCGCGCTCTATGGCGATCATGTCGAACTTCTGCTTGGACAGCCCGTAGAGGTTCAGGGGCTTGAGGCTGGGTATGAGCGCCACGTCGTCGGAGTAGCCGCACTCGCCGGCGCCGTAGGTCGCGGCGCTCGACGCATATACCAGTCGCCGTCCGCCGTCGATGCACCATTTGGCGAGGAAGTCGGTGTACGCGGTGTTGTTGTCGTCCAGGTACGCCTCGTCGCGCTCCGTCGTGGAGCTGCAGGCTCCGAGGTGCACGACCGCCTTCGCGTCCGCGTAGCGTCCCGCCGCGATCGCCGGACGGAGCTCGCGCTTGTCGATGTATTCCGCGTAGCGCAATGAAGCGAGGTTGCGCTCCTTGAGCGGATGGTTGAGGTCGTCCACCACCAGGATGTCGTCCTCGCCTCGCTCGTTGAGCGCCCTGACGACGTTCGATCCTATGAATCCGGCCCCGCCGGTGACGATTGTCCGAGCCATGGCTATTCCTCCGCGCCTTCGTCGGCCTTGGCCTCGCCTATCCGAGACCTGAATGGCGTCGCCCCCTTGACCGGGACTCCGCGTATCCGTCCGAGGTCGCCCGCGTGGAGACCATCCGAAACGCGCATGTGCCCGCCCAGGGTCGTGAAATAGAGTTCGTCCATCCCGGCCCCGCCGAACGCCACGCCGAGTGGCCGGCGGACATCGACCGTGACGGAGTCCGCGATCTCGCCGTCGGGAGAGTGGCGGACGATGCGCGAGGCGCCGCTTCTGGCGATCCAGACGAAGGCGTCCTCGTCTACCGCTATGCCGGCCGGCGCTCCGCCGAAGCCGTCGTCGGCGGCTATCGCGTCGTGGAGGATGCGCCCGTCGCCGAGATCCCCGAGGTCCGCGTCGTAGTCGAACACATGGGTGCGCATGCGCGTGACATGCGAGTCTGTCAGGTAAAGTCGGGTGGAGGTGTCGTCGAACGCGATGCCGCCGGGGATGAAGAACCCGTCCGCGAGCGTCTCAAGCCCCCCGTCCGTGTCGAGCATGGCTATGCGCCCGGTGTGGTGCGCGTCGGAGAGGACCGCGCAGAGGACGCGGCCGCGCGAATCCGCCGCGGCCCCCGCGAAATGGGCGTGAGAGAAATCGTCGTCCGCCGCGTGGCGCACCTCCATGGGCGTCGCCTGCCCGTCCTTGAAGGAGACGACGTCGGCCCCGTCGCGGAGCAGCAGGATCGAGCCTCCGGCCTGCAGCGTCATCGCGCCGATCGGGATGTCGGAGGTGAATACCGCCTCGTTCGCGCCGGTCCCCGGGTCGAACCGGAAAAGGGTCGTGCAGTCGGTCCAGTAAAGGCGCGCCTCCTCCGGATGCCAGAGCGGCATCGCGGTCGAGCGCGATTGGTTGGCGGCGGGCCAGTCTATGGTGCAGTTCATTTCTCGCGTGGTGGGGTGGGGCTTGCGCCCATTGCATGACAATCTTACCAGATTGGCCCCGCGTCGGGCGGGTTTTCGCGGATGCGCCGTTATGTGCAATTCTGATGGGTGTTATGATATAATTTATGGTCAAAAGGGAATGAATGCCAACATGACCAAACCTTTGATAGAAGGGCGTGGCGGCGTCAAGATTCTGGTCGTTGATGACGAGAAGCTCATCCGAATGACGATGAGCGCGCGTCTGTCGCGCGCCGGATACGAGCCGGTCGCCGTCGGCGACGTCAACGAGGCCGTGACGGTCCTCAAGGAGAACCCCTCCGCCTTCAGCGCCATCATCACGGACATCATGATGGGCGACATGGACGGCTTCGTCTTCCGCGACATCGTGCGCGGCATCGACAAGGCCATGCCCGTCTTCTTCCTCACTGCCCTCGACCCCGAGGAGGGGAGCGGCTTCCTGAAGAAGATCCTTGCCGACCCCATCAGTTTCTACCTCCCCAAGGCAGTCGACACCGAGGTCCTGATCCGGCGCATCCGCCAGATCGTCGCCTCGCGCCGCGTCCAGCGCTTCATCGACCTGAAGATGGAGGAGGACCGCAAGTCGATGGAACTGGCCGCCCACGTCCAGCGCAGCATGCTTCCCATCCGCATGGTACGCACGCGCTTAGGCTTCTACACGACCTTCTGGCGTCCGAAGGACATCGTGAGCGGCGACCTTTACGAGGCCATCCGCTTCGGGAACGGCACCTGCCTCTATGTTCTTGGCGACATCCAGGGCCACGGCACAAGCGCCGCCCTCGCGATGACCGCCGTGCAGTCGTTCCTCAAGCACCTCGCCTCGGTTGACAGCGAAACAGACCTCACGCCTTCGTCGATCGCCAACGGGATGCACCGCTTCTTCCGCGCGAGCCTTGCGGACGTCTCCTACATGACGGCGCTCATCTGCATGCACGACGCCATGAAGGGCGAAGTGCGGTGGCTCTCATGCGGCGTGGACGACCCGCTCGTCCTCGACGAAGGCAAGTCGCTCCCGGTGAACCCGGAGAAACGCGGCGGAATGCCGATCGGCCTGATGCCCGACACGGTGTACACAACGAACGACGAGGTCATCACCCCGCTTTCACCCACGGCCGTCGTCATGGCCTTCACGGACGGCGTCCTAGACATCTCGCGCGACACGGAGGGCCTTGAACAGCTGCCCGCCGATACCGTGGAGGGTATCTGCGCGCTCTTGTCCGAGGAGGCACGCGCAAAGGGTGCGCTCTTCCCGCTTCCGCACAAGGTCATCGCCCTCTGCGCCGAGCGCGGCTACACGGCCTTCCACGATGACGTGACCGCACTTGTCTTCGGAAACTCGCGCGACATAGACGGCATCTACCAGGCGGCGGTCCCGCTCAATCCGGAACGGATCGACCGCGCCGCCCAGGACATCGGTCGCTGGGCCACGGAACGAGGTCTTTCGGAAGACTTCTCCGGCCGCCTCCAGCTTGTTCTGGAGGAGAAGCTGATGAACATCCACGACCACGGCTTCGACGAGCGCGACAGGCTTCGCGAGGCCGTCGGCCTCCGCCTCCAGATCTTCGAGAAGGAGGCGCGGCTCACGGTCTGGGACTACGGCACGCCGGAGCCAAGCATCACCGTCGCCGCCGGCGACTCGTCGACCGCCTTCGAGCTCGTGAACCGCGAGATGGGCGGACGCGGACGCGGCCGCCTCATGCTGCGCGAACTGTGCACCGGGGTCGAGCGCAACCGCTACGGCATTCTCAACGAGACCGTGTACCACATGGGGCTGGAAGCGGCTAGTGACTAGTGGCTAGTGACTAGTGGCTAGTGGCTAGTTTGAGTGACGAGTGATTGTTGGAGGAAACAAGATGAAGGCATGTTGCAAGGCTTATCTTGATGAGCAGTTCGGCGGGGATGCGGACCTCGTTGGGGAAATCTACGGCGAGTACGTCTCGTCCGTCGCCGAGAAGCTCGGCGAGGCCGACCAGACGCTCGCGGCGTCGGAGTGGGACAAGTTCGACAAGGTGGCCCACACCATCAAGGGCAACGCCCTCGCCGCCGGCGACAACGAGATGGCCGAGACGGCCATCGCCCTGCGTGGCGCGGCGAAGCTCACCGACGTCGCCGAATCGCAGCGTCTCATCGCGCGTCTCAAGGAGCTGGCTGGCGAGCTATAAGCAAAGGTTTTGAGTGGAAGCGTATGGCCAATGGCCGTGCGCTGGCTTGGTTATGCAGAGTTTCCTAGACAGATCGCCCGACGCGGATCTGGACAAACTGGTTCGCGAACTGGCAGCCCGCCGCAGCGGCAACGCCCGCCGGAGCTTCAGGCTCAAGGCGTGGCGCTTCACCATCGCCGGCGCCTACGCGCTCAAGCGCCTGATCGACATCTTCGGCAGCGCGATCGGCATGATCCTCCTCTCGCCGGTCTTCCTCGCCATCGCCATCGCGGTCAAGCTCTCCAGCCCCGGGCCGATAATCTTCAGCCAGGTGCGCGTCGGTCGCTACGGACGCCACTTCAAGTTCTACAAGTTCCGCAGCATGCGCCAGGACGCCGAGGCCCTGAAGGAAAGCCTCAAGGAGCAGAACGAGTCGAAGGACGGCGTCATCTTCAAGATGAAGGACGACCCCCGCATCACCCGCGTAGGGCGCTTCATCCGCCGCGCGAGCCTCGACGAGCTGCCGCAGCTCTGGAACGTCTTCATCGGCGACATGAGCC
The DNA here is from genome assembly GCA_017458965.1 of Kiritimatiellia bacterium. Classification (GTDB taxonomy): domain Bacteria; phylum Verrucomicrobiota; class Kiritimatiellia; order RFP12; family JAAYLN01; genus RGIG3612. Next base: position 20,987 of record JAFSZJ010000020.1, read on the forward strand.
TCGTCGGCCCGCGCCCGCCTGTGCCTTCCGAAGTGCGCGAATACACCCTCGAGGACCGCAAGCGTCTCGACGTGATCCCCGGCATCACCTGCATCTGGCAGGTCAAGGGGCGCAGCGACATTCCCTTCAACGAGCAGGTACGCCTCGACAAGGAGTACATCCTCGCGCCTGGCGTCTGGAAGGACGTCAAGATCCTCCTTCAGACGATTCCGGCCATCCTCAGCGGCAAGGGGGCCTACTGACCATGAAGAACGCCATCTTCATCCCGTCCGTGCCGCAGAGCGCGTGGCTGCGCGACGTCCTGCTGGGCGTCAGCCCCACCGAACTGCCCCTTGCGGGCCGGCGCTACATCGACTACGCCCTCGAGGCGGCCGTCCGCTTCGGCGTCGTCATGGCCGAGGTCCTCGACTGGCGCTACACGGAGCGACTCCAGGGCGAGTTCTCCGATCTCACGCGCACCTCGATCCCGATCTTCTACCAGAAGGGCGAGGGCGAGGTGCCGCACGGCCTCCGCGACCTTTCCCGCCAGTCCAGCCCCCTCACCTCGAACATGGAGGACGGCTACATCGTCGTCTGGGGGCTGGCCCTCCCACACCTCAACTCCGATGACGCCGCGCTCGAGCCGCTCACGGACGAGGAGCTCGCCGAGACGCCCGTCGGGACCTACCGCCTTTCGCAGGGGCGCTGGATGCGCGTCCTGCCGCGCGGGTTCGTCGTCAAGAACGTCCAGACCTGGTTCGGTCTGAACATGATCCTGCTCAAGAACGCCTACGGCTTCACGCTTCCGGGCTACTCCGCCGAGAGCGGAGTCCACATCGGCACAAACGTCGTCCTGGAGAAGGGCACCGAGGCGAAGCCGCCGGTAATCGTTGGCGACAACGCATGGTGCGCGCGTAACGTGGACATCGACGGCAAGGTCATCATCGGCAACGGCGCAGTCGTGGCCGAGGGCGTCCGCCTGCACAAGACGATCATCTGCGACGACACCTTCGTCGGCCAAGGGCTCGACCTCTCCAACAAGATCGTCAACGGCAACCGCATCATCGATGGCCTCACCGGCGTCTGGACGGATGTCGAGGACGCGGGCATCGCGCGCCGCATCACCCCGCCGTCGCTGGGGTGGCTCGGCAAGGTCTGGCGCTTCTTCGCCGGCACCTCCATGGGGAGGCGCGACTGATGGGCCGGCATGTCGCAGGCGAGGCGCCCGAAATGGACGCCCTTGTGGACGAGGCGATCCGCGGCATCGGCGCGGAGATCGACGCCCTGCGCGTCCCACGCCTCCGGGGCGTCGTCCTCGGCGGCGGCTACGGACGCGGCGAGGGCGGCGTCTTCGTCCTGCCCGACGGCTCCACGCGCCTCTCCAACGACCTGGACTTCTACGTTGTGGCCGAGGATGGCGCGACCGGCGCCGACCTCGCCGCCATAGGCGAGGTGCTCGCCCCCGTATCTGAGCGCTGGACGGCGCGACTCGGCGTGGACGCGGACTTCTGCCCCGCCAAGACCACCGGGCGACTCCACCATGACCAGGAGCGCCTGATGGTGCAGGAGCTCGTGCACGGCTACTTCGACGTGGCAGGCGCGAAGGGCGAAACCCTCTTCGCCTGCGTCGAGCGTCGCGACCCCTCCGCCTTCCCCTGGATGGAGGCCGCCCGCCTCCTCATGAACCGTGGCATCGGGCTGCTGCTCGCACTCGAGGCTGCGAGGGAGAGTGGAGGTGCGCGGCCACTGGCCGTGCACAGCCCCGCATCGCGGGGCTTCATCACCCGCAACATCAACAAGTGCATCCTCGGCGCGGGGGATGCGCGGCTCATCGCCCAGGGGCGCTACGCCTGGCGCATCGGCGACCGCGCCGGAGCCCTCGGCGACCCGCTCTACCGCGCTGCCGCCGACTGGAAGTTCCGCCCGCGCGACGAGGCCGTCTGCACCTGGGAGGAGGCGCGCACGGTCTGGCTGGAGGCGCTCGACGCGGTGAACGGTGCGCGCGGTGCGCGCCACTCCAGGAACCTTTTCAACGCGGCGCGTTGGCTCGCGCGGCGGCGGACGCTTGGCGCCATCTCCACCTTCGGCCTCGATCCGGTCGAGCGCGTCCTCCGTCGCGTCCGCGACCACATCGCCTCCCGCACCCCGATCACCCCCTCCCTCCGCCGCGACTGGGAGATCTTCAACTAACCTTCCGACCTCCGACCTTTCGACCTCCGACCTCCGACCTTTCAACTTTTTAACCTTTCAACTTTTCAACCCTAAAGAGGAACCAGCCATGGCATGGGAAATCAATGAAAACGGCAATCAACTGAACGTGGCGATCGACGGCCGCCTTGTGGCGGCGGTCGCACCCGCGATGCGCGAGGAGATCCTCGGCAAGATGAAGGACGGCACCAACGTCCTCTTCGACCTCTCGCGCATGGTCCACATCGATTCGAGCGGTCTCGGCGTCCTCGTCCAGGTCCTCCAGAAGGCCAAGGCCGGTGGCGGCAAGGTCATCCTCGCCGCGCTCCAGCAGGGTCCGAAGATCGTCTTCGACATCACCAAGGTGAGCCGCGTGTTCGAGATCGTGCCCACCGTCGCCGACGCGAAGTTCTAGCGCGGGGCACAACGGCCCCGCACCCCGATGATCTCGGAGCGCTGGGGCGTCGTCCCCCGCAAGTGGAGGTGCGCGGCCACTGGCCGCGCACATGAGCCAAAGAAACCCAATGAGACAAGGCCTGTCACTCGCCCTTATTGCCACGTTCGCCGCCACGCTCCTGGCCGCGCCGGTCAAGGTCGCCGATTGCGAGCGCGACCCGGACCTCGACTTCTGGGCGGCGGCGGACAACGACGTCTGCGTCGCCATCATGGAGGATGTCTTCGCGGCGGCCGGCATCGAGACGGAGCGCCTGCCTTTCGGCGAAGACCACCTCATGGACTTCTCCAAGGCCGACGTCATCTGCTCCGCCTTCCGCACTGAGCGACTTCTCAAGGACTTCGATTTCCCGATCCAGCCCCTAGGGCGCATGCACTTCGCCCTTTACGCTACGCCCTCCCGCGCGATGGAGCTGATGTCCACGAAGATCACGGACTGGCCCCGCATGCGCGTCGGCTACTCGCCCGTATCTCAGGGGCAGATCTCCAACGACGACCGCGTCCGCTACTTCGAGCACGCCAACCTCTCGCCCACCTATGTCGAGTTCCCGACGAGCGCCGGCGCGGTGCAGGCGCTGCACGACGGCGAGATCGACGCCCTCTTCCTCTACACTCCGTTCGGCAAGCGCCCTGAAGGCGTCGTAGAGGTCGTTCCGATCGGCTCGCGCAACGTCTATTTCGCCGTCCGCAAGGGCAACCGCGAACTGTTCGCCAAACTCGCCAAGGCCTACCGCGACTGCTACATCGACCACATCGATAAGTACGACGAGCTCCGTGAAAAGCACCTTGGCATCTCCAAGCCGCAGAAGCGCGTGCGCGTCGCCGCCTACAGCCGAGGCGACCTCTTCGAGGTGGAGCCAGACGGCTCCCGTTCCGGCGCTCTCGAAATATGGCTCAAGTCGATCGTCGGCCACACGCACTGGACGCTTGACTATGTCTATGGCGACTACGACCAGAGCCTCGCCGATGTACAGAGCGGCCGCCTGGACCTCATCGGCGGCATCGGCTTCGCCGCCTGGCGCCGCGAGCAGTTCCGCTACCCGCATACGCCGATGGGCATGCTCCGCGTCTATCTCTGGGCGCGGCCCGACAGCGAGTACCAGCCCGGCGAACCGGAGACCTGGCATGGCATGAGGGTCGGCCTCCTTGCCAGTTCGGTAAGCGCCCAGCGGGCCAGGCGGCAGTTCGACAAGGTCAGCGACATCACCTGCGTGGAGTTCTCGTCCGACCGCGCCATGCTCGACGCCTACGAGTCCGGCGAGGTTGACGCCTGCGTCGATGTCGAGATGCCCGAGCTAGAGGACGAGAAGGCGCTCCACCTCTACGCCTCGCACCCGATGTACATCTGCACCTCGCTTCAGCGCAAGGACCTCTTCGAGGAGCTCGAGACGGCGATGGACGAGATCTGCGACGACTTCCCCAAGTATCTCCGCATGATCAGCGAGCACCACTACGGCAAGCGCAGCGAGATGGCCGCCCTCTCACTCGACGAGAGCAGCTGGCTCGCACGCCGCCAGCAGAACGCCACGCCGATCTACATCGACTTCTC
>JAFSZJ010000021.1 GCA_017458965.1 Kiritimatiellia bacterium
AGAATCGTTTCCCTGGTCTTTTGCGGCCTTTGCGTCCTTTGCGGCTATAAAGATCTGCCGGATCCGCGGCATGACCTTGCGCGCGTCCTTGCCTATGGCCGACGGGTCGGTAGGCACGTCGCGCCAGGCAAGCACTTCGCAACCCTCGTCGCGGACGACGCCCTCGATCTTCGCCTCCTCGCCATCCCCGCCGAATATCATGGCGACGCCGAATGGCTTCTCGTCCTTTGCGAACCTTGCGTCCTTTGCGGCTAATAAAAGCCTGAAGAACCCGTCCGGGATCTTCAACAGCAGCCCTGCGCCATCGCCCGTCTCCGGGTCGTTGCCGGTGGCGCCACGGTGCATGAGGCGCTTCAGGATGGTCATGCCGGATGTCACGATTTCATGGCTCGCCTCGCCACCTAGGTTGGCGACCATGCCGACACCGCAGTTGTCATGCTCGAATTCGCTTCTGTAAAGCCCTTGCTGGTTCATTGCGTTATCTCACTTGAGTGGTATGTTCTTGCCGCTTGCGAGCGCGCGGACGACGAGCGACGCGCCCGAGGCGCAGTCGCCTACGCAGTAAATGCCGCGCTCCGGGGCGGGCACGAGCGCGGTGCGCGGCGTCTGCGCAAGGCCGAGCTGCGATACGATCGGATTGTCCGTCGGAACGCCCGTGAAGCCCATGGCCAGGAATACGAGGTCGGCCTTGATGGTCTCCTTTGTGCCCGGTACGGCCTTGAACTTGAGCGGACGGCCTTCTGGTGAAAACTCCCACTCGACGGTCTCGACCTCGACGCCCGCGACCGCAGGGCGGCTGGTTGAAGGGTTGAAAGGTTGAAGGGTTGAAGGGTTGTCGGCGTCAGGACTTTCGCCTTCCGACTTTGGACCTTCGACCTTCGACTCTCGACTTTCGACTTTGGACCTTCGACCTTCGACCTTCGACTTTAGACCTTCGACCTTCGACGACTTTGGACCTTCGACCTTCGACTTTGGACCTTCGACAAACCGAAGCGAGTTCAGGTTCCAGCGGCGCTCGCACCCCTCCTTGTGGCTGGAGCTGGTGCGGAGCATGTATGGCCAGAGCGGCCACGGCGTAGAGGCGTCGCGGACATCCGGCGGTCGCGGCATGATCTCGATCTGCGTGACGGACGCCGCCCCATGGCGTATCGCCGTCCCCACGCAGTCGCTGCCTGTGTCGCCGCCGCCAATCACCAGGACATCCTTGCCCTTTGCGTCGATGGGCGGGGCATCGAGCTCACCGGTCAGGTAGCGGTTCTGCCCTTCAAGAAGTTCAAGCGCGAGGTGGATGCCGCCGAGTTTGCGTCCGGGGATCCTCAGGTCGCGCGCGGCGGGCGTTCCGATGGCGACGACGACCGCGTCGTTGCTGCGGGCCAGCCATTCGGCTGAGATGTCCTTGCCGATTTCGACGTCTGTGACGAAGCGTATGCCTTCGGCCTCCAGCACCTTGCGGCGTCGGTCGATGAGCGCCTTGTCGAGCTTGAAGCAGGGAATGCCGTAGCGCAGGAGGCCGCCGATGTCGTGGCGGCGCTCGTAGACGGTCACGGACCAGCCGCCGCGGCGGAGCGTGACGGCGGCGGACAGTCCAGAGGGACCGGCGCCGATAACGGCCGCCTTTTTACCGTTCTCCACCTCCGGCGGCCGCGGCACTACCCAGCCGTTGTCGAAGGCCGTCTCGATGATGCGCTTCTCGCTCTGGCGGACCATCACCGCCTCGTCGTCGAGGCCGTGGACGCATGACGCCTCGCAAAGCGCGGGGCAGATGCGGGAGGTGAACTCCGGGAAGTCGGAGTGGGCGGAGAGAAGCGCGTAGGCACGGCGCCAGTCGCCCTGCGCGACGGCGCGGTTCTGGTCCGGTATGAGGTTGCCGAGCGGGCAGCCGTAGGCGTGGCAGAAGGGCTGGCCGCAGTTCATGCAGCGCGAGGTCTGCTCCGCCAGTTCGTCCGGCGGCAGCATGACCTCGACCTCGCGCCAGTCGCCCTTGCGCTCGTCCTTCGGCCTGTAGATGTCATGGATGCGTTGCATGTCCTTTGATTCAGCACAGGGTGTGCCACTCTTTGAAAATGGCCTGTATTTTCACTTTTTGTAAAGGCGTAGATGCCTGTTTCACGGGCCGCTGCCAAAAAGTGTAATTTCAAGGCCATTTTTGGGGTTGGCACGGCACTTGCATAGTGAAATGGCGCGGCAGACGCCGCAGGAAGGATTCATCATGACGGAAGAGACTAAGGCGGCGACCGATTTCGGAGCCGATGTTTTTGGCGAAGAGGCGATCAGGACCTACCTGAGCAAAGAGACGGCGAAAAAGCTCCAGGCGACGATCCGCGAGGGGAAGCCGCTCGACCCGTCCATAGCGGGCGAGGTGGCGCACGGTATCCGCCACTGGGCGATGGACCGCGGCGCGACGCACTACACCCACTGGTTCCTGCCGATGACGGGTTCCACGGCCGAGAAGCATGACTCCTTCCTTGAGCTGAAGGATGGCGAGCCGATAATGCAGTTCAGCGGCAAGAACCTCATCGTGGGCGAGCCTGACGCGTCGAGCTTCCCGTCCGGCGGCATACGCTCGACCTTCGAGGCGCGCGGATACACGGCATGGGATCCGACGAGCCCGGCCTTCATCAAGCGCCACTCAAACGGCGCTACCCTCTGCATCCCGACGGCGTTCTGCGCCTACACAGGCGAATCGCTCGACAAGAAGACGCCGCTTCTCCGCTCCATGCAGGCGCTAGACAAGTCTCTCAAGCGCCTGATGAAGCTCTTCGGGCGCGATGAGGCCCACACAGGCTGCACCCTCGGCGCGGAGCAGGAGTACTTCCTTATCGACAAGGAGTTCTGGAAGAAGCGCCCCGACCTGGTGCTGACAGGCCGTACGCTCTTCGGGGCGCCGTCCGCGAAGGGGCAGCAGCTCGAGGACCACTACTTCGGCACGATCCCCGATCGCATACTCTCCTTCATGAACGACGTGGAGCGCGAGCTTTGGAAGCTCGGCATCCCTGCCAAGACGCGCCACAACGAGGTCGCGCCGGCGCAGTTCGAGCTGGCCCCGCAGTTCGAGGAGCTGAACCTAGCGAGCGACCACAACATGCTCGTCATGGACACGCTGCGCAACGTCGCGGAGAAGCACGGACTCAAGTGCCTGCTGCACGAGAAGCCCTACGCCGGCGTCAACGGCTCCGGCAAGCACAACAACTGGTCGGTCGCCTATGGCGGGAAGAACCTCCTCGATCCAGGGACCAACCCCGATGAGAACGCGATCTTCCTCACGATGCTCTGCGCCGTGATCGAAGCCGTCGACAAGCACGCCGACCTACTCCGCGCGTCCGTCGCCGGGGCCGGAAACGACCACCGCCTGGGCGCCAACGAGGCGCCGCCCGCCGTGATCTCCATCTATGTGGGCGACCAGCTGGCCGAGGTCCTCGACCGACTCGAAAACGGCGGCGGCGCCAAGTCCAAGGGCGGCGCTCCGATGCAGATAGGCGTCGATACGCTCCCCGTCATCCCCAAGGACGCCACCGACCGCAACCGGACCTCGCCCTTCGCCTTCACCGGCAACAAGTTCGAGTTCCGCGCCCCGGGTTCAAGCGTCTGCTGCTCCGGACCCATGACCATCCTCAACACCATCGTGGCGGAGGCCGTCGATCGCATCGCGGACGAGCTGGAGAAGGCCAAGGTCGCCGGGAAGGCCAAGCCAGGCGAACATACGCCAGCTTTCCACCGCGCGTTGCAGAAGATACTCCAGACCTCGCTCAAGGAGCACAAGCGCGTGGTCTTCAACGGCAACGGCTATGAGGCCGGATGGATCAGGGAGGCCGCGAAGCGCGGACTTCCGAACGCGCCGGACACCCCCTCGGCCATCGCCGCGTTGTCGAAAAAGGAGAACGCCGCCCTCTTCGCCAAGTACGGCGTCATGACCGCCCGCGAGCTCGAAAGCCGCCACGAGATCCTTCTCGAGGAGTATTCGAAGAAGGTGCGTATCGAAGGCACATGCGCCCGCGACATCGCGTCGGAGATGATCTTCCCCGTGGTCAAGGCCGAGTACCTCGAGACCGCCGAGGCGTTCGCCAAGGCCGAGAAGATCGGCATCGCGTCCGGAACGACCGCCCTGCGCGAGAACCTCGTCGAACTTGGGACGGGTCTGGACTCGCTCCGCATGGGCATCGAGGATCTGGAGAGCGCCCTCGCCGGAAACGACGACTCGGCGATCCTCTCCTCGATGCAGGCCATGCGCACCACGGTCGATACGCTCGAGAAGCGCGTATCCGCCGCACGCTGGCCGCTCCCGAAGTACCGCGACATGCTCTTCCTGTACTAATGCGTGTCCCCGCCGTGGGGGGGCCCCCCCCCCCCC
>JAFSZJ010000022.1 GCA_017458965.1 Kiritimatiellia bacterium
ACAACAGCAACAACAGCAACAGCAGCAAGACCAGCAGGATCAGCAGAACCAAGACCAGCAAGACCAGCAGCAGGAGCAGCAACAGGAACAGCAACAACCACAGGAACAGAACGAGGAGCAATCCCAGGAGCAGCAGCAGGAGCAGGCCGCCGAAGCTTCGGACAAGGACATCGACGAGGCCCTCCGCAAGGCGCTTGAACGCGAGAAGGAGCACGACCGCGACAAGCAGCGCCGAATGCGCACCTTCCCCCTCTCCCCCGGTGCCCGCGACTGGTGATGGTGGACCATGGCCGAACAACGCAAATCCTATTCGTGCAAGCTCACCCCGGAGGAGGCCGAACGTCTTGTCGCTGTCCTAGGGCGCGACAGCTACAAGAAGGTCCAGGTGCCATACACCACAATCGCCGTCAAGGGCGAGGACTGCACGATCAACCTCTACACGAGCGGCAAGGTGCTCGTCCAGGGCGCGGGGACGGAGGACTTCATCCTCTTCGTGCTTGAGCCGGAGGTGTTGCGCCGCGCCACGCTTGGGTACGAGGAGGTCGTCGATCCGGCATCCACCTCGCCGCACATGGGCATCGACGAGAGCGGCAAGGGCGATTTCTTCGGGCCGCTCGTCGCTTGCGCCGCCTACACGGACCCCAACATCGCCGCGAAGATGAAGGAGATAGGCGCCCGCGACTGCAAGACGATGAGCGACAAGCAGGTGCTCCTCGTCGGTTCGCGCCTCCGCGCGTTCCTCGGTCCCAACCGCTACAAGATAGTCATGATCGGACCGGAGGCCTACAACCGTCTCTACGCCCGCAACCGCAACGTCAACTCTGTCCTGTCGTGGGCGCATGCAAGGGCGATAGAGAACCTCCTCCAGACGCTGCCGTCTTGCCCTCGCGCCGTTGCCGACCAATTCGGCTCCGAGCACCTCATAAAGAACGCGCTGATGAAGAACGGCAAAGGCATCATCCTAGAGCAGCACCACAAGGCGGAGTCTGACATCGCCGTGGCCGCCGCCTCGGTGATCGCCCGCGAGACTTTCCTGCTCTCGCTCAAGAAACTCGGCGAACCCTACGGGCTGACCCTTCCAAAGGGAGCGTCGGCGCAGGTCGTCGAAACAGCAGTCGAGTTCATCAAAGCGCAAGGGCCGGCCGAACTGCCGAAGATAGCGAAGTGCCACTTCAGGACCGCCGACCAGGCGCTGGAGCAGGCCGGAAGGAGCAGGGAGGAGATAGGTCCCCTTGGCGCGGCGACTTCGAGAGGACCTGCGAAGTGACGGCTGGCATCATACTTGCCGCTGGGCGCGGCGAACGGATGGGGGCCGGAACCGAGAAGGCCTTCCTGGAACTCGACGGCCTGCCGCTCTTCGCCTACTCGATAAAGGCTTTCGACGCATGCGAGGCTGTCAATCGCATCGTTCTAGTAGCGCCAGCCGCCCGCATGGCGGAGGCCGAGTCGATCTGCGCGTCGATCTGCGCGGCAAAGCCGATCGAAATAGCGCCTGGCGGATCTTCGCGGCAGCAGTCCGTGATGGCCGGACTCGCCGCACTTGATCCGGAGACCCGCATCGTCGCGATCCACGACGCCGCACGAGCGCTCGTCACGCCGGAACTGATAGCGGCGACCGTGGCATCGGCCATCGAGCATGGCTCGGGTGTCGCCGCCGGAAAGGTCGTGGACACGCTAAAGGTCGCGGACGGCGACATGCGCGCCATCTCGACGGTAGATCGTTCGCGGCTTTGGGCCGTCGCCACACCGCAGACTTTCCGCGCCGACCTGATACGCCACGCCTACGAGACGGCCGCCGCAAAGGGGCTGGACGTCACGGACGACGCCGGAGCCGTCGAGGCGACCGGTGAGACGGCACACCTAGTCGAGTGGCGCGGACCCAACTTCAAGATCACATTCCCCGAAGACCTCGAACGCGCCGCGCTTGTCCTGAGATCACGGAAGTGGAAGTAGCCGGCTCCATCGCTGGAATCTGAGAGTGATTCTGGGGGGGAAGTAGCCGTATGGTTGTGCCGCTGGTACCGTACGGCGCGTCTGCGCCCGCTCGTTGTCGGCTCGCGGCCGCGCCTGGCGGCGGATTCCGACCGATTTGCGGCGGCGCGGTCGCCTGCGGCTCCCGCCCCAAACCGCAACTCGTCTCGGACTTCGCTCGCCATCCTCGCCCTCTTCGCCTCCACCTTCGCTCACTCGCCACGCCTCGCCCATTGCAGTTCTGGATTCAGCCAGGGCGTACGTCCAATCCACGTGACCACGCGCGTTGACGATGCATGGCGCCGTTGCCCTTTGTAGAGATGCGTGACGAGGAAGGGAGCAGATCCGGATTTGACGAATGCCAGATCTTCCGGCCCTATGCGGAAGCGCAGGCGTTGAGGAGGTAAAGCGACGGCGAAGGCGATGGGACGGCGGATGGCGAGGCCAGCGTGAGGCGAGTCGCGAGGCCGTTTTCGCAGGCCCGCGAATCGCCCGCGATGGCCCGCCAGCCACCGCCACGAGCCGCCGCCTAGCGGCTGCAGACGAGACGCCGAAGCGGCGAATCGGACATGTGGCTTCCCTGCCGCCTTTACCCGCGGAAAATCGATTGGCCGAGGCCGAAGGAATGCGAGAGGCAACCTAGCGATGCGGCCAAATAGGTATTTGCCGCGAGCGTCCGCCGTCAGGCGGATTGCCTGCTCGCATTCCCAGGCCTCGGCCAAGGATCGAGATTTTCAGGGGAAAGGCGGCAAGCGGCGCAACAGCCAAGGACAGACACCACGGCAAGGGAAGAGTCCGCCACCACCAGGCCAGCGCACAGCCGCGCTTATTCTGCAACGGCAGAGGAGAGTGCCCTGCCTATGCGGTCGTTGATGTCGCCCTCGGCCGGAACGAACTCGCGGCCGGTGATGCGCTCGTAGGCGTCGATGTAGCGCTTCGAGGCCTCGATACGGACATCGTCCGTGAGAACGGGCGGTTCGCCCTCGCCGCGGAAGCCGCGCTCCGCCAGCCACTCGCGGACATACTCCTTGTCGAGCTTGCGCTGGGGCTTGCCGTCGGCGAAAAGGGAATCGTAGGTGTCCGCGAACCAGTAGCGGGATGAGTCTGGCGTGTGGACCTCGTCCGAGACGACCAGACGGTCGTCAAGGACGCCGATCTCGTACTTGGTATCGACAAGGATGAGGCCACGCGTCGCCGCGAACTTCACACCGAAGTCGAAGAGGCGGAAGCAGATGTCCGCCGCCTTGTCGAAGGTCTCGCCATCGATTAGGCCCTCGGAAATCGCCTCGTCTCGGGAGATGTTGCGGTCATGCTCCTCGTGCTTCGTGGTCGGCGTGAGGATGGGGCGCTCAAGCTTCTGGTCCTTGCGGAGGCCTTCGGGGAGATGGTTGCCGCAGATGACGCGGGCGCCCTTGGCGTAGTTGGTCCATGCGGAGGTGGAGGTTACGCCGGTGATGTACCCGCGAACGACGAACTCAAGCGGGAGCTGCCCGCATTCGCGGACGACCATGACGTTGGGGTCAGGGACCGAAATGACATGGTTCGGCACAAGGTCGGCAGTCTGCTCGAACCAGAAGGCCGCGAGCTGATTGAGGACCTGCCCCTTGAAGGGGATCGTGCCAAGGATGCGGTCGAAGGCGGAGACCCTGTCCGTCGTGACTAGCGCACGGCGGCCGCCGGGGAGAATGTAGCTGTCGCGGACCTTGCCGCTGATGCGTGTGCCGACGCCGAAGTCCGTTCCTCCGACGACGTTTCCAAGCTCCTGCCTGATCCTGTCTTCGCCTATCATGGCTGATACCCTTCCGTACGGGAACGCGTGCCGGCCTAAAGGGCCGGAAGATCGATTGCGGCCTCCTCGCGCGTGTCGAGGTTCTTGATGCGCGCGGTACCGGAGGCGATGTCATCGGGGCCGAGGAACACGGCCTCAAGGGCGGTCCCCTCCCCCGCCCTCTTGAAGAAGTGCTTCGGCTTGGACGGCGCGAGCGCGAGATCGACGTCGCGCCCCTCGGAACGCAGACGCGCGGCGAGGGTTATAGCTGCGTCGCGCTGTTCCGGGAACATGTAGCCTATGACGATGCCGGAACGAGCCGGCGCGGCGTCGCCGCCAAGGACCTCCTTGAGGACCTCGCCGACGACTACGTCGCCGAAGCCGAGTCCGACGGCAGGCGTGGGATCGCCGCCGATGGAGGTCAGAAGATTGTCGTAGCGTCCGCCGCCGAAGATGGCGCGGAACTTGCGCTCCGTGTCGAAGGCCTCGAAGACTATCCCCGTATAGTAGGAAAGGCCGCGTATGACGGATATGTCGAAGACGAGCCTGTCGGCGTAGCCGTAGAGCGAGGCGAGCGAGAAGAGTTCGCGCAGGCGCGCCACGGCGGGGGAGCCGCCGCCGAGCATGGCGTCGGCCTCGTCAAGCGACGAGAGCGACATCAGCTCGAATACCTTGGGGACGCCCTCCTCGGGAAGCCCCTCGGCCCGGAGGAGCGCGGCGATCTCCTCGTCGGGCATCTTCCCGCGCTTGTCCAGCGCCAGAAAGACGGCCGCGTGATGCTCCTCGGCGAATCCCTGCCTAACGAGGAGCTCGCCAAGGAGTGCGCGGTTGTTGACGTGGACGCGGTATGCGGAATCGGGCATGCCCATGATCCGCATCGCGGACGTCGCAGCGCAGAGCACCTCCGCCTCGGCGGTGGCCGAAGCCTCGCCGACGACGTCGATGTTCCACTGGTAGTGCTCGCGCTTGCGGCCGCGCGTCATGCGCTCGTAGCGGAAGCACTGCGCGATCGCCGACCACTTCAGGGGGAACTGGAGACTCCCCTGGCGGGCGGCGACCATGCGCGCGAGAGTCGGGGTCATCTCGGCGCGAAGCGCGAGATGACGTCCCGACTTGTCGTCGAAGGCGTAGATCTGCTCTGAGACCTCCTCGCCCGCCTTTCGCTGCAGCAGTTCCAGGCTCTCCACGACGCAGGCGTCGTAGGGCTGGAAACCGCAGAGGGCGGCGGCCCTCCGCCATGCGTCGAACACGCGGTTGCGGAGGGCCATCTCCGCGGGGTAGAAATCACGCATGCCCCGCGGCGGCTCGAAGGAGATCGCCGGCTTGTCCATGGCCATCGAAGACTAGGCAGCCTTAGACGCGGGCCGCTTCGGCGGAGACCGGCGCATTGGCGTCGGCGAGGCGCTTGAGCAGGTTGCGCGAGGGCTTGAACTTGATGCTGCGGCGCTCGGGGATGACGACCGTGGCCGTGGGATCGTTGGGGTTGCGGCCAAGGCGGGAGCGGCGCTTGAGGACGGCGAAGACGCCGAAGTCGCGGAACTCGATGTAGCGTCCCTTGATGAGCGCCTCGCCCATGCAGTCGAGAGCGGTCTGGACGACCTCGAGAGCGGTTTGCGTCGTGCAGCGGCGGCCGAGCTTCGCGTGGATGAGCGAGGCGAGGTCGCGGCGGGTCATCGTCATGTCCTTGGCGCGGGGCTTGCGTCCGGCTTTCTTGCGGGGCTTCTGTCCGGCCTGGGTGTTGGTGGTTGCGTCCATGTTCATTGTTCCTTTCAAGACGGGCGCCGACGGCGCCCCGTGTTCGTTGTCAGTGAATCGGCACCTGCTAGGCGCCGGCGAGCTTCTCCTTGATGCGGGCGGATATCCAGGCGGCGGTGTCGCCGACTGGCATCAGCGCGCTTTCCTTATCGCCTCGTGCGCGGACCTCGAAGCAGCCCTTCGCAAGGGCCTTCGCGCCAGCGACTACGCGGAACGGGAACCCGATGAGATCGGCGTCCTTGAACTTGACGCCGGGCCTTTCGGCGCGGTCGTCCAGCAGTACGTCGATGCCCTGGGCTTCGAGAGCCGACTCAAGCTCCTCGGCGGCCTTGACGACCTCCGGAGAGTTCGGATCGAGCAGGAGAAGATCTACGTGGTATGGGGCGACGGACGCCGGCCAGATGATGCCGTCGTCGTCGTGGCTCTGCTCGACGACGGCCTGCACGGTGCGCGTGACGCCGATGCCGTAGCAGCCCATGACTAGCGTCTGGGGGACGCCCTTGTCGTCGAGATAGGTGGCCTTGAACTTCTCGGTGTACTTGGTTCCGAGTTTGAAGACATGGCCGACCTCTATGCCGCGCTCGATGGAGAGAGGCTCGCCGCAGTGCGGGCAGGAGTCGCCCTCGACGACCGTGGCGATGTCGGCCCATTCGGCCTTGATGTCGTCCTCGATGGAGACATGGCGGAGGTGGAAGCCGTCCTTGTTGGCGCCGACGCACACGTCGCGGGCGCCCTTGAGCCCGATGTCGGCATAAACGGGGATCTTGACGCCGACGGGGCCGATTGAGCCGAACGGGGCGCCGACCGCCTTCTCCGCGGTCTCTATGTCCGCCGGAACCAGGATGGAGCATCCGAGGAAACGGCGAAGCTTGCACTCGTTGACCTCGGTGTTGCCCTCGACGATGGCGAGGACCGGCTTGCCGTCCGCCAGATAGACCAGCGACTTAACGATCTGCGTGGAGGGGACGCCCATCGAGGCGGCGGCCTCGTCAACGGAGTGCGCGCCAGGGGTGGCGACCTCCTCGGGGGAGCCGGCCTTGGTAGTGTAGCGCGAGCCGGCGGTGCGACGCTCGGCGCGCTCCTGGTTGGCGGAGTAGCCGCATTTCGCGCAATGGAGTATGCCGTCCTCGCCGGAGGGGGCCAGGACCATGAACTCGTGCGAATGGTTGCCGCCGATGGTGCCGGTGTCGGCCTCTACCGGGTGCGCCTCAAGCCCGCAACGGCGGAATATGCGCACATAGGCGTCGTACATGGCCTTGTAGCTTGCGTCTGCGGCGTCGAGGGACGTGTCGAAGCTGTACGCGTCCTTCATGATGAACTCCTTCGCGCGCATGAGGCCGAAGCGGGGGCGGATCTCGTCGCGGAACTTCGTCTGGATCTGGTAGACGATGACCGGCAGCTGGCGGTAGGAGTTGATCTCGTGGAGCATGTAGTCCGTCACGACCTCCTCGTGCGTCGGGCCGAGGACCATCGTGCGGTCAGCGCGATCCTTGAGGCGGAACATCGACGCGCCCATCTGCGAGGCGCGGCCGGACGTCTCCCAGAGTTCGATCGGCTGAAGCGCCGGGAGGAGGATCTCTAGGGCGCCGGCGGCGTCCATCTCCTCGCGGACGATCTTCTCGACCTTGCGCAAGGCGCGGAGTCCGAGCGGGGTGAAGGAGTAAAGGCCGCCGCCGACCTTGCGGAGCATGCCGGCGCGAAGCATGAGCTTGTGGCTCGCGATCTCGGCTTCCTGCGGATCGTCGCGGAGCGTGGTGATAAGGGAGCGTGTCCAGCGCATCTTCAAATCCCGTTGCTAGTTGTTCTCGGACCCTTCCTCGACGGTGACGTCCTTGGCCACGGGTCCCTTGTCGCGCTGCTCGACGGTGAAGGACACCGCGTCGCCCTCGTTCAGATCCTCGAACTCGCGGCCGACAACCGCGGAGAAGTGGAAGAAGACGTTGTTGGGGTATTCAGGGCAGCGTATGAAGCCAAAGCCTTCCTTGAGGGTGCAAACGACACCCTTGAGCGGGGTCCCGAAGGGGGGCGGCGGGACGGCCGGGACGGCGGCGCCTGCAGCTGGGCTGGGTGCGCCAAGACCCTCATGGGGGCCGACCGTCGGCGACGGCTCGACGAAAAGACCGCGCACGATTGGATCGCGGGACGACTCGGTGCCGTCCATGATCTCGTGCATGGCCACCGGATACGTCACCTCGCCCATCAGTCGGATGGAGGTCGTCGTCTGGTGGTAGGAGCCGGCGTCGTCGGTGTAGTCGAAGTTCCAGCCAAGGAGCATCACGCGCACGCCGAGGGAGTTGAGCTTCATCACGAGCGGGACGAAGTCGCTGTCGCCGGCGACGAGAACAGCCAGATCGATGCGGCCGCGCATCGCTATGTCGAGCGCCTCAAGGGAGAGCCAGACATCGACGCCGGTCTCGGAGTTGCCTTGGATGGAGCGATAGTGCGTGGTGACGTTCTCGTTCATAAGAACGTCGTCGAATAGGCGCTCGGTGTATAGTTTGTCGCGGGCCAGGGTCTGCTGAGCGGAGAAACGGCCGCGGAAGAAATGGGATTCCACGATGTGCGCGCATGAGGCCTCGACGCCCTCGCATTCGGCGGCATGGACGCGGATGAACTCATGGAGACCAGGCACGGAGATGCGCTGGCGGCGCGGGTGCGAATAGCGATAATAGTTGCTGATATGATGGAAGAACCCGCCATCGTAAAAGACCCCTATGCGGAGGCAGCGGGATGGATTCGGGTTGTGTATCGCGTCGTTCATTGTCATTGTCTTTCCATTGATGTGGATAACGGTGGTTAAAGGCTTATTTGCGGTCCCCTGCCCTAGCGCCATCTTGCCATGGCTCGACGGGCGTCGCGGTCGGCCTCCCTGCGGCGGATCGTCTCGCGCTTGTCGGACTGCATCTTGCCGCGGGCAACGCCAATCTCGAGCTTGATCCTGCCTCTGTCAGCGACATACATCCGGAGCGGGATGAGCGAAAGGCCTTTCTGCTCCTGCTGGGCGCGCAGTTTCAGGATTTCCTTGGCATGGGCGAGAAGACGACGGGGACGGAGGGTGTCGTGGTTGAAGCGGTTGCCGAAGTCGTAAGGCGGGAAATTAGCCTGGAGAAGCCAAAGGCCCTTGTCGTCGGCTCGCACATACGCGCCGGCAAGGCTGACCCCGCCGTTCCGCACGACCTTTACCTCCGTTCCCACCAACGCTATTCCCACTTCCAGACGGGAGAGAACCGTGTAGTCATGAAGCGCCCTGCGGTTTGTCGCGAGCGCGGTTCTTCCTGCATTCGGCTTTCCACCCATCTCCAAGCCCGACCATCGGCCGGTACCGATACTAGAATGTCCAATCCATGTCGGCGGCCGGGACGACGCCTCCCTCGGAAGCCTCAGTGTCCTCTTCGTACACGAGCTTGCCTTCGGCTATTTCGCGCAGAGCGGTATCTATCTTGTCCTCGTCTATGCTTTCGGGCCGGACATACGGGCGCATGCCCATGTTAAGCTGCTTGACGCGCTTCGACACCATGTTGATTAGGATCGGTACGCTCTCTATGCGGGCTTTTGCGCCTTCCAGAAGTTCAAGGTTCATGAGAATATCTCCAAAACTATGATGATAGGAGTTTACAGAAATGCCACCGGCAATGCAAGCAAATATATTCTAAGCGAGGTTTGTGACGAAATCGCACATGGCCGCGAGGACGGTCGAGGCAAGGAACTCGTCGCTGGCCATGCGGCCCGAGGCCTTCCGCATGGCGGAGAGGGAGCGACGATCGCCGGCAAGCCTTTCGATGGCGTCCGCGAGGGAAACGGGGTCGCGGGCTTCGTAGTGGAGACCGGCGCCATATTCCGCGACCAGTTCCCCGCATTCGCCGCCCAGACACTCCAATATGGCGAGCGACCGCGAGGCGTAGTCCGGCAACTTGTACGGGATCGCCACCGAGGAGCCTGGCAGGAGCGGCACGATGCCGACTTCGGCGCGGGCGAGCAGGCCGTCGAGCCTTGACGGATCGAGGAAGCCATGGAAGGTGACGGATGGCATGTCCGTGGCCAGACGACGCAGATGGACCTCCTTCCCGCCCGTGCCGGCGATCTCGAGGGTGGCGCGGACACCGCGCGTGGCGGCGATGCCCATTGCCCGAACGAGCGTTTCAAGATCGTAGAGGCGTCCCATGCCGCCGATGTAGGCGATGCGAAGCGGGGCGGAATCGGTCTCGTCGCCCTCCGCAGCGTCGTGGGTGGCGTCGCGCACCTCCGTGCATACATGGTGGAAGGCCTCCATCGGAGCCGTTGCCCCACGGGATTTCGCGAGATCAAGATATGACCGCGATGTGGCGGTCACAGCGTCGGCCATGCGAAAGGCCGCGCCTGATGCACGGACAAGCGGCGCCAGGATCGTTCCCATGGCGAGACGGCCAAGGATGCCGGGAGCTGGCAGCAACCCGGCGAACGCATCCGGCCAGGCATCCATGACATCCACAACGACCCTGCACCCCCACTCTCGCTTGAAAAGCGTCGCAGTGCGCGATGTCGAGAGCGGTGGCGAGCTTACGATTACGACATCGGGCCTGGCCAGCCGTCCGGATGAGACCTCATCGATTGCCCGCGCCGCAAGCCCGTCGGCGTATGCCCGGTGGTTGCGGATGCGTGCGAAGGAAACATTGGAGCGGTACGGCGGCGTGGCGACAAGGCGCATCTCTACCCCGTCCGGCCTCCGCCATGCGGACGGCAACGGTTCGCCCGAAGGCGAGACGCGCGGCGCATGGCGCACATGGCTGAACGACGACGTCCACCAGACCACGTCATGGCCACGTTCAGCCAAGGCGGATGACAGAAGCGAATAGCGCTGCGGCCTCGCGCCCTCCTCGGCGAGGTTGTCGAACGGATTGCATATCCAGACGCTACCCATCGCACTAATCACTAGAACTAGCCACTAGAACTAGCTACTGATCACTTCCCCGCGCTCTGCGCGGCGGCTGGCTTCCAGACCTTGAAGCCCTTGATGCCGCTCTTCGCTCCCTTGGGAAGCTTGATCGTCAGCTTGTGCGGGCCGTTGACGCAACCCTGGAGGATCAGCGTCTCCTCGCCGGCGGCCTTGGCTGTCAGACGGTCCGCGAAGAGCGGATGGACGGACCAGAACGTCTTCGCGCCGACTTGCGGGCGGCTCCCCTTCCAGTGGGGCCAGAGGGCCCATGCGCGCACGGGGATCGAAAGGCGCCCGGACTTGGAGACGAAGGGCTCGGTCGAGAGGCCCTCGCCGTCTTCGCCAGTCACGGACCCCGTCACCCGGAACCGGAAGGGGATGAACTTGGAGTTGCGCTCCAGCTCGCCGACGGCATGGAGGACTTCGTTCGTCGGGTCGCCCTGGCGCGGCGGCAGGATCTCGAGCGTCCAGTCCTCCTCCACGGGCGCCTTCGGGCCGAGGCGGAAGGAGTGCAGTCCGGGGAACCACATTATGAGCGGTGTCGGCCGCGTCGCCGTCCAGAGTTCGGGGAGTTTGGCGGGCGACTTGCCGTCGAGGCGGATTTCCGCATTGAGTTTTTCGTCGGCCGAGCCGTCCGAGACCGCCACGACGCGGTTGCCTTCGAAGGCGAACTCAAGTGTGCCGTCGGCGGCCATCGAGACGGATGCATCGTCCAGAGCGAAGAAGCGCTCGCTGCCCGTCGCCTCCTCGTCGCCCTTGGCCCCCTTGATGCGGATGAGTTCCTCCTCGATGTAGTCCTTGTACTGCATCTGCCCCTTGCCGTTGAGGTGGATCCCGTCCGCGAGGTACTCCTTCTTCGCGAGCCCGTTGTCGACAAGATGGCGGCACCACTTGTCGTTGAGGTCGATGATGTGGCAATGGTACTTAGCCGCCGTGTCGAGGATGCCGAGCGAACGCGCGTCGCGCTTCTCCAGAAGCTCCGCCGGCTCCTTGTCGTAGCTGGCGAGGTGGCTAGTCCACAGCACGATCTCGGCCGCCGTCTTCTCGCGGGCGCACTTCACCATCTCGGCGTAGAGCCTGACGTCGCCGTACACATGGAAGAAGAGTAGGTCCGGGTAAAATGAGCATACGTCACGCTCGAAGCTGTCGATCAGCTTGTCCGACTCGAAGCCGCCGATGGCGAGGTTGCGCCAGACGAATTTGACGGTCGGGTACTTCGCCTGGAGGTCCTTCATCATCAGACGGCTCCAGAACTGCCAGATGATCGACTGCCCGTAGAAGAGGACGCGCACCGTCGCCGGTTTTTCCGCCGTCGATTCCTCGAGTTTCCGCATCGTGCGCTGGATGTACTTGAGTGACGGCGCCTTCTTGTCGCCCTTCATCGGCTTGCGCGCCGGGAAGGTGGATTCGTCGAACTGCCAGATGAGCGGGCGCTTCATCGGCATGAAGCCCGGCTGCTCGGCGGCTAGGATCGCCTCGGCGTCGGCGATCGACTTACGCGACACCGCGACCTTCGTCTGGATGTCGTCGCCCTCGATGCCGTAGAAGCATTCGTGCGAATAGCCAGCCGGAGCCTCGCCGACGATCTCGCCGACATTGCCCGACCACGGGCGGATGGTTCCGCCTGTGAAGAAACTCGGACGCGAGTATGGCGTGGACATCTCTGTGAGGAAATACCACTTGCCGTCGGGCGCGTCCACGATGGCGGCGATGGTCGTGTCGGTCGGACTGTACAGGCGCACCTTCGACCCCTTCGGGAAGCCGTAGCCGAAGTCGATCTGGACACGCAGCTCAATCGCCTTGGGGAATACCCACTTCACGAGCGCCGAGTTTGCGCCCATGCGGGTCTCGTACTTGATCCCCTCCTCCACCGGGCAGTTCTCGAGGATGTACTTCGCACTGCCGGAGATGTTGCCGTTCACAAGCACCTTGCCGTCGAACAGCGAGACGCCGACGAGCTTGCCATCATGTTTTACCTCCTGCGGGGCGGAAGTTTGGGCGTCGGACGCCGTGACCTGAGGCGCCGCCGGCGCAGCGCCGGCGGCATCACCGCCTACGGATGGCGCGGCGCAGCCGGAGAGGAAAGTCGCGGCAAGAGCGGCGAAAAGCATGCATGACGGACACACCGTGCGGCTGGCGGAAAACTCATTCATTTGCAGATCTCCTTAAATCACCTTCAAAGCAGAAAATGTGCCAGCGACACCCATCACTGCGGGCCAAAGCGCAGCGGGTAGCCTTGCGACTCTATGTGGGCCTTCTGCTCCTCTGTGAGCTTGACGTTCCCGCCTGTGCCGGGGTTGAAGCGAATCCAGCCGCGCCGATTGAAGTCGAACGCATCTGTCAGCGGATTGCCGCCCGGATGGAAGACCGGGTTCTCAGGAACGCCGCTGCGCATCATCTCCTTGAGGGTGCCGAGGTGCGTGGCATAGACATCGCGGGGGAGGCAGCCGTTGTCCTTGCATATTTTGGCGGCCAGGCCCACGACCTCGGCGAGCTGGCCGAGCGTCCGCATGACGCGCACCCCCGCGAACGCGACATGCGAGCACGAGATGTGGCGTCCGGCGAGGAAGAGGTTCTCGCAGTCGCGGGCGTAGAGGCAGCGGTAAGGGATGCCCGGCGTGTTGCCTGTGCCGCGGTGGTAGGCGGCGCTGCGGAACGGCTCCTTGAACTTTGCCGCATTCTCAGGATCAGGGAAGTGGAGGTCGATGTTCCAGGTCATGACGGCGGTGTCGTCGTCATGGCGGACATCGTTTTCGAGGTCGTTCTGCGTGAGGACATAGTCGCCGACGACGCGGTAGCTCTCGCGTTTGCCGCCGATCGGGCTCATCCACGAGATACGGCGGCGCGCGAACTCCGCCCGCCGCGCCGACTTGTTCTTGAGCCAGTGCCAGTTGGAGAAGATCGCGAGGAGTCCGTAGTCTCGGATGCGTTCGGTGTCGTCCGCCATGTCGCGGAAGAAGCCGGTCTCCTGCTCCCACGAGCCCTTGGTGACATAGTAGCCGGTCGTCTCGTCGAAGGGCATCGCCCACGCGGAGATGTCGGGGAACGGCTGCGGCGAGTCGCATTCCTCGGAGAGCCACTGGATGGAGTGGCCCATGACCATGCGGTCGCCTTTCTCCGGGGCGCAGCTTTCGTTGAAGCGGTCGCGGCCCTCTCGGCCGTACATCGTCTCGCAACCGGCGAGACGCGCGAGGATGGCGTCGCCTGTGGCATCGACGAAGAGCGGCGCGGTGTAGCGCGTCTCGACCCCTGTGCGCGTGTCGATGGCTATGACGGCGGCTATGCGACCTGGATGGTCCTTGTCCATCTCTACGGCGTGGACGTACTGTCGGTAGCGAAGTTCGGGGGCTGGGAACGGGACATAGCTGTCATGCTTGGCGTCGCGCTTCATCGTGAAGGGGATCTCCTTGCGGAAATCCTCGTAGTATTTGGCGTCGTGCGGGTCGCCGTCGCCGTAGTATGGCTGGATGTCGCGGACGACGCGGCCGAGCGCCGGATACTGTCCCTTGCCGAGGATGCCGCCCATCGCCACGCGCACCTCGGAGGAGTTGCAGCCACCAAGCATGTCGCGGTCCTGTAGGAGCAGGACTCTTAGGCCGAGGCGGTTCGCCGAGATCGCCGCGCATGTGCCGGCCACGCCGCCACCAACCACGACGAGGTCGGCGGCGACCTCGGCGCCGACCTCCCGCACGGCCGGTGGCCGCGCGGCTCCACTATCTTGGGGTGCGGGACCGTCGCACCCAGCCAGCCCCACCCACAGCGCATCGCAGCGGCCGTTGAAGCCGGTGAGGTCGTGCAAGGCGATGCGGGCCTTGCCGACCTGGAGGTCGATCTCGCCGGCCTTCTGCCAATGCCAAGCGGCATCGCCGGTGCCAAGCTCCGCCTCAAGCGGCGCCCCGTTCACAAGCACCTGGAAGCGGCCAGCTGCCGCCGTCGCAGGCGGCGGCAGGGCTGTATCGGAGTGCGGGGCCGTCGCGCCCCGCGCTTCCTCGCTCGCCAGCCACTCCGCGTTCCAGTTGCGCGTTCGCGCCCAAACGGCATAGTGGCCGGCTTCCGCGACCTCCACCTCGGTCCAGGCGTCGGCCACGGGTACGCCGTAGCCGTGGGCCATGAGGTAGCTGGAGCCGATCTGCCTGATCGACTGCGTCTCGACGGTCCACCCGCCAAGTTCGCGGAAACTTTCACATTGGATGAGTATTGGTAAGAGCATGGCTTGCCTTGAGGTTATGCGGTTAAGCGGTTAAGCGATTATGCCCTGACGGGCTGGCTCGACGCATTCTCAAATTCGTCGTTCGTCATTTGCCGATGTGGCGGCGCGCGCCGGTACATCGGCTCGATCCCCTGCACCATCGGCTGGACGGTGATGTCGGGGATGGCGAGGTAGTCTGGGGTCTGGAGGATCTGCACGACGATGCGGCCGAGGTCGGCCGGATCGGTGCATTTGTCCGCGAGGTCCTTGTCCTCGGAGGCGCCGCTGATGCCGGCGGCGCGGTTGAAGTCGGTCCGCCCCCACGACGGCGTGAGGCAGGTGACGCGGACGCCATGCGGGCGAAGTTCGGTGTAGAGTCCGTGGCTGAACTTCGCCAGCCCGGCCTTCGCCGCCGTATAGACGCTCCAGCCCGGCCAGGCGTAGAGGGCGCAGACGCTCGAGATATTGATGATGGCGCCGGATCCGCGTGCCGCCATGAGCCGCCCCGCACGCGAGCATCCGAAGATGACGCCCGTGAGGTTCGTCGCGACCGTGGCGGCGATGTCCGCGTCGGCCTGCTCCGCGACGGGCTTTATCGGGCCGCCCGCGCCGGCGTTGTTAACGAGGATGTCGAGGTCGTCGCCGACGGCGGCGAGGAGCCGGTCCCAGTCGGCAGGGACAGACACATCCGCCGCGAAGGGCGTCGCGCCCGTCTCACGCGCGGCGGCTTCGAGCTTCGCCGCGTCGCGACCCGTTATCCAAACCTTCGCGCTGGCGGCGACAAGCGCCGCCGCGATCCCCTTGCCATAACCGGAGCCACCTCCGGTGACAATCGCTTTCTTACCAACGAGGTTCATAATCGTTCCTTAATAAATCAGCCCTAAATGTGCGAGTGTGTAAATGTGCAAGCAACCAATTTCCAACTTCCAGTATCAGCGCTAGTGGAACTGGTACTTGTGCTGGACATTGGATACTGATCGTTTGCACACTTGCACATTTCCACATTGAGGGGAAGCCCCTATTTTATGACTATCGTCGTTGCGCCGCCGCCGATTTTGGTCCGGGGCGTGATGAGGTCGCCGACGCAGAACGGCTGCAACACGGTTACGCCGTAGGTGAAGTCGCCCGTGCCGGCGTTCTCGAAGTAGCGGTCGCGGACGGAGTCGTAGACCTTCCGTGAATTTGACTTCCACAGGAACATCGTAGCGGATAACCGCCGAAATGCGTCACTTGTACGGACAACTTTATTGCCGGATTGGGCTGCAAAGTGCTTGAGGTCAGGAATGGCCTGGCGCTATTTCTGCTCCGCAGCGACGCTGCGCCATTCGTCTTCGTATAGGCCGATCTTCTCGAAGGGGATCGGCTTGAAGCCGGGCATCTCCTTGAGGAGGCGAGCGTCGGGCTTGAGCGTGAAGTCTCCCACATCGTAGGGCTTCTGCTCGTATCCGGCCTCGCGCTTGGCGCGGAGCTTGTCCTCGTCCACCCAGCCCTGCTGCTCCCAGTAGTAGTCGGAGACGTCGAAGCTCGGCTCGGGGACACGCACGAAGCCGAGGTCGATCGGCTCGTCGGGAGTCCCGTCGAGGACCTTGATGCCGGTGTCGAGCGACCGCATGTAGTAGGAATTGGTGTTCGTGTGCTTGTTGTCGGGGATGCCCTTCGGATCGCCGGTGGCGAAGTCTAGCCCGCCCTCCGCAAGGCCCTTTGTGCGGACATACATGCTCCCGCCCGTCGTCGTGCGTCCGTCTGGGATGTCGCGCCTGAGGCAGACGAGGAATGACGTCGAATAGCCAGGGATGTCGAGGAAGAGATTGTTCCGGTAGGTGTTGTCGACCGGTCCGGTTATCATGTTCGTGCCGTCCTTTGCCATCCACTGTTTTATGCTGGGGAATTTCTGGACGAATGGGGTGTTTTCGTTGACGCCGAAGAACTTGCACGCCCCATCCCAGAACTTCTCGCGGTCCTTCCAGGCGTCCCAGAAGAGACCGCGGTTGTCGAGGCGTATGCCGCCCCAGCACCCGGTGAAGAGGTTGTTCTCGACCGTGATGTCGCGTCCGCCGCTCAGGAATACGCCGAAATGTCCGACATTGCGGAGGATGTTGCCATAGACGGTAGATCCGCAGCAGAAGTCGTCGAGGTAGATGCCGCTAGACATCCCGACGGATGTGCCGATGTCGTTGTAGCGGAAGACCGTCCCGTAGGACCATATCCCGTTGGCGTACACGGCGCCGGAGTCGTCATGGTCGCGGCACACGTCGTACACGCGGCAGTATTCCATGACGTTCTCGGGACCGCGGATGTCGACGGCGTGGCCGATAGCGCCGTGCATAAGGCAGTGGCTGATCGTGTTGCCGCACGCCCCGCCGTCGACGATCACGGCATCCGCATAGCCCCCGCTGAGGATGCCGAACTCACGGAAAAGGCAGTTGTCGACGACATTCCTGGCAAGTTTGCGGCTCTTGTGCTCGCCGCCGGCGACCGTAACGCCGTTGTCGAGGAGGTTCTCGAAGTCGCAGGATACGATCTTGTTCTCATAGCCTGTCGCCTTGACGCCCTGGCGAACGCCGGAGAAGCGGCAGCCTGCGACCAGGTTGCGGGTGCCGCCCTCAATCACGATGCAGTGCGCGCCGCACTTGGCGGTGAAGACCAGTCCCTTGAAGCTGATGTCCTTGCAGCCCTTAAGCGCGAAGAATGGCTTGTCGAATGTGGCGACGGCGCAGACGGAGTTCTTGTCAAAACCCTCATCGGGGTAGAGGACAAGCTTCTTCGCCTTGGTGTCGTAGGCCCATTCACCCGGCTCGTCGATCTCCTCAACGAGGTTGAAGAAAACGAAGCGCGAGTAGGTGTTGACGCTCTGCGGCGAAAGGCGATTTACCTCGACGATATCCTCGCCCTTGTCCGACGCGAAGACGCCGGCCGAGCCGGCCTCGTACCCCCATCCGGAGAGACATCCGAAGAGGTAGGCCTCCGATGCAGCGAGGTCCCAGCCCTTGGCGCGCTCGACCTTGAAGTATGGGTTCTTAACATCCCTCGGCTTCTCATGGATAACGACTTTGCGGTCAACCGTCCCGCAGAGGTATTCCTTGCGGAGCCACCAGCGCTCGCGACCGTTTGGCCAGTGCGACATGGGCTGGTAGTCGCCGTCGATCGTAAGGATCGGCAGTCGCTGCTGGATGCCGCCATGGAAAAGCTTCGAGAGGCCGACGAAACGGTTCGAGTAGATGCCGTCGGGGATGTCGATCGAGACGCACTTCTTCGCCACATCCTTCGGGAGCCTCTTCAGGAGCTGCTTGTCCTTGACGCGCTTCATCTCGGAGCCCTTGAAGACCCATCCGCCGGCGATGGTGGCCTTGCCGGGATGCTCGGCGCGGATAGTGACGCCGCTGTCGTCGGCGCCAAGCGCTATCGTCGCGGAGAGCGTGTACACACCGTCCGCGAGGACTACCTCGGCCTTCTCGCCAGCCTTGCGCCCTTCGCGGAGCGATGCGATGGCGGCGTCGATGTCGTCACCGGGCTTGACCGTGATGGAGCGTACGCCAGCTGCGCCATCCGCCATTGCGGCGAAGCCTGCCAACGATGCCGCGAGTAACAATGAGACGGTTTGTGTTTTCATGCTTGTTGTCCTTTCCCCACATCCTGGCGAACCGACTTGGCGTCGCCAGGCGAATCCACCATGCCTTTGGCCATTTCGCGCTTGAGGATACCATGCGCGACGGCAAAAAGATCGGTCTTCTGCTCCGGCGTGACTGCCCGCCAATGGAGGAAACGTCGGCGGAGGGCCGTCACGAAGGGGCCGTTGAGGCGCAGCCAGGCATCGCGCGTCCCAGTGAGGCGCGTCAGGACCATGCGGGCGATGTACTCCTTCGTGTCCGGATCCGTTGGGAACTCGATCTCAAGACGCTGCGAGACGCCTAGGTCGAAGGGTTTCAGCCAGATGCGCACGACGATGTTCGGGATGTAGGCGCCGTCCGCGAGATCATCGAGGCGGTCCGAGAGGCCCAGCTCCGGTTCGGAAGCGAAGAAAGGTCCGGCACCGCCCTCGCCGAAGCCCTCGAAGTACCGCAGGAAAAACGCAAGGACGGCGATGCGGTCGTAGTGGGTGAAGGTGAATGGCAGGAGAATGGAGAGGCGTCCGTCGTCATCTGGCGGCGGGAGCGTCCAGCCGGCGTTGTCGGCGGGCTTGGCGATGCGCATCGCGGCGCGTGCTGGATAGAAGGTCGAAAGGAGTGTCGCGGCTGCGATCGCGAGCGAGGCGTACACGCACGTAGCGCTCGTGAAGTTCATGTCCGCGCCGCCCGTGGCGCCGAGGTGGGCGACAAGACGTCCCACGCCAAGGGAGAAGACGTAGCCCAGCACTGCGCCCACCACGGCATAGACGAGCGACTCCGCCATGAAGATGAAGAAAATGTAGCGCGGGGCTATGCCCACGGCGTTGTAGACGTATATCTCGCTCTGGCGCTCGTACACCGATCCCTTCATCGTGTTGAGCACGGTCAGCGCCGCTATGACGAGCGGGATGAGAAGCTCGATGTAGCCCGTGGCGCTGCGTGCGCGGGCGCGCTGTCCCGCGAAGGCGGTGCCGTCGAGCGCGTAATGGCATTCGCGGCCGCTTCGCTCCATGTGGGAGACGATCTCCGCCCGCGCGGTCGGATATGGCGTGCCGCCCATGTCTATGACGGCGGAGGCAGTGCGGACACCGCGGAAATCGGCCGAAAGCGTGTTGTTCGCGACAAGGATGA
>JAFSZJ010000023.1 GCA_017458965.1 Kiritimatiellia bacterium
CCCGCGAAAATCCGCTTGGGCGAGGGTGAGGCAAGTTGCCGCCCCCACTCTGTGAAATTTGAGATTTGAAATCTGAAATCTGCCACTTGCGCAGCAAGTGGCGGCATGGGGGTGGCAAATTGGCCGGCCTCGCCCAAGAGAGAAGGATTTTAGGGGAAAACGCAAGCGTTACGGCACCAGCACACCACCAGGCGGCTACACTATTTCCAGAACCGCTCTAGCCACACGGATTGGTTCGTCGCTAACGCTCCTCACATTATCGTGAGCGCCGTTAGGCGTGAGCAAATCCGTGTGCTTGTTCAAAATGTTTCATGTAAGGCCGGAGGCCGTTCCGTGTCCCGCGAAGCGGGGTTTTGTGTCCGGCCAGACGAAAGGCGCGAAGCGCGTGGCCATGCACTGGTGGCGGGCGGGGAACTCGCTCACCTGAACGCCGCCAAGTCATGGCCGCAGTCCGTCGAGGACGGCCTTTCGACACGGCCGGCTTTCGTGTTTCGCCCGTAGGGCAAATCGTGCGTTTTCGGTTGCACCCATGCGTCGCGGCAAATCGCGGCAAATGCGACAGCCGTCAAACATGGTAGAATCATATATCGCTCCATTGCGACACCCGGCAACGGCATCACAAAAACACAGCACCTACGCACCATGAAAATCCCTGTCTCCTGGCTGAACGAATACGTGGACGTCTCCGACATGTCCACGCAGGAACTGTCGGACAAACTCACCTTCTCAGGCGTCGAGGTCGAAGCCGTCGAGACAGACGGCCCGGCGCTCGACGAACATTTCGTCGTCGGCGAGGTCCTGACCTGCGAACCCCATCCCGACTCCGACCACATGCACGTCTGCACCGTCGATGTCGGCGGCGGCGAAAAGCTGGGCATCGTCTGCGGCGCCCCCAACTGCCGCGCCGGCCTCAAGGTCGCCGTCGCGAAGATCGGCGCCGTAGTTCCCGACGGCGGCTTCAAGATCAAGCCCGCCAAGCTGCGCGGAGTCCCATCGTCCGGCATGCTCTGCTCGGCAAAGGAGCTCTGCATCTCGCAGGACCACTCCGGAATCATGGAGCTTGACGCCTCGCTCGCCAACGGGACCCCGCTCGTCGATGCGCTCCCGAAGGGGGAAACGGTGTTCGACCTCGAGATAACATGGAACCGCGGCGACTGCCTCTCGGTCATCGGCATCGCCCGCGAGTTCGCGGCGCTTCTCGGCCGTCCGCTAAGGCTCCCCGACGTAGGCTTCGAGGAGAACGGCGGCAAGGAAGTCGGCGAACTCGCGCATGTCGTCGTCGAGACGGACAACTGCCCGCGCTACACGGCGCGCGTCCTCACCGACGTCAAGGACGGTCCCTCGCCCGACTGGATGGCCAAGCGCCTATCCCAATGCGGGATGCGCTCGCTCGGCCTGATCGTGGACGTGACCAACTACGTCATGCTCGAATGCGGGCAACCCCTGCACGCCTTCGA
This sequence comes from Kiritimatiellia bacterium, assembly GCA_017458965.1. Taxonomy (GTDB): domain Bacteria; phylum Verrucomicrobiota; class Kiritimatiellia; order RFP12; family JAAYLN01; genus RGIG3612. The sequence goes on from JAFSZJ010000023.1 coordinate 1,458, forward strand.
CCACACGCGCCTCGCGGAAAGCACGATCATCGTCCGCCAGGCCCGCGAGGGCGAGACGATCCGCACACTCGACGGACAGGACCGCAAGCTCGATCCGTCGATGATGGTAATCGCGGACAAGAACGCGCCTGTCGCCATCGCCGGAGTCATGGGCGGCGAGGAGAGCGAGATCGCCGGCGAGACACGCACCGTCCTCGTGGAAAGCGCCCTCTTCACGGCACCTTCCGTGAAGGACACCTCCACGAAGCTCGGCATCCACTCCGAATCCGCGCATCGCTACGCCCGCTCCGTCGATCCTGGACTCGCCGACTGGGCCTCGCGCCGAACCGTGTCGCTGCTCCAGAAGTACGGCGGTGGCAAGGTGGCTCGCGGCGTCATCGACGTCGACAACCGCCCCGCGCCCCCGAAGCCGGTCGTGCTCGATCACGCCAGGGCGCGTGCGCTCATCGGCATGGACATCCCCACCGAGAGGATGCGCTCGATCCTCGTCTCGCTCGGCCTCAAGGTCGTGGCCTCCGATGATGCCAAAACATCCTTCGAGATCCCATCGTGGCGCACCGATCTTCTCGAGGAGGCCGATATCGTCGAGGAGATAGCCCGCATGAGCGGCCTGGACAACCTCCCCGACGTGGCTCCGGGCGCGATTGCCGTGATGGGAGTCGACGACGCGCCGTTCCGCGCCGAAAACGCCTGCCGCGAAGCCGTGGCCGCCATGGGCTTCTCGGAGGCCATGCAATACAGCTTCCTCTCCGCCGCAGAGCTTGACGCCTTCAACCCCGACGGCTCTTCGCGCCTGGTCCTCCCCAACCCGGTAAGCGGCGACTTCGGCATAATGCGCGACTCGCTGCTTCCGCAGCTTGTCCAGTCGCTTGGCCGCAACTGGGCGCGGCAGATTGAGTCCCCTGCCCTATTCGAGATCGGGCGCGTCTTCTGGAAGCGCGACGAAGTGTGCGGCGAGGAGAAGCGCCTTTCGCTCGGGTTCGCGGGCCCGTTCGGACGTCCGGCGCTCGACCGGCGCCGCGCCGTCTCGCAGGAGGAGTCGATACTCTGGCTCAAGGGCGTGGTTGAGAACCTCTGCGCCACGCTCCACGCCCCGGCGCCGCGCTTCGAACCCGAGGACTTCGCGCCATTCGAGAATGGCTGGTCGCTCGTCGTCAAGATCGGCAAGGGCGCGGTCGGACGCATCGGTCTCTGCAAAAACGCCCTGCGCCATCCATACCGCATGAATGCGCCGATGGCCGTCGCCGAGCTGGCTCTCGACGCGCTCCTGCAGAACTTCGGATCGCACCGCGCCCTCAAGCCGGTTCCGCAATTCCCGGCCGTCAGACGCGACCTGGCGCTCATCGCCCCGGAATCGCTCACCAGCGGCGAGATCGTGAAGGCCATCCAGAAGGCGGGACCCAAGACCCTGGCCGAGGTCGCGCTCTTCGACACCTTCAAGCCGAAGAACCTCGAAGGCGGCAAACGCTCCCTGGCCTATTCGCTTGAATTCCGCTCGCCGGAAAGGACGCTGACCGACGACGAGGTCAACGCGGCATGCGACAAGATCATGACCGTGCTGAAGAACTCGATGGGCGTCGAAGTGCGCACCGCCTGACGCGGCGGCATCCAAAGCCGCGCGGATGCGGGCTTCGTCAGGCGAGTCAGGACCGCGATTGCTTCGCAACGCAATGTTTGGGAAACGCTTCCCGCATCGGACGCCGCTTCGCGTCTATGCGGAGAAGTGTTTCCACAAGTATGCGAACCATGCCCGTCCTTGACGAATGGGACCAGAAACTTAGGAACCAGCAACTAGTTTGATAAAATCCCATCGGACGATCCTCTGGACGATCTCGCGGGAGGCCTGGTAGATGACGACGCGATCCTGACGTTCGACAAGGACGTCGAATATGTCGTCCGCTCCGCAGGGCGCAGATCCTTCGTCCTGATGGTCAATTCAAACAACCGCAAGATCGACATGCCTATCGCACTCGACGGCTTGGAGTTCGCGGGCGAGCCAGTTGTGAAGTCCGTGACGATCGCCGAAGGCCATGTCCATTCCCACCTCATCCCGGGCGAGCGTCCTCTTTGGACCGTCAGCGAAGACAAACTCGCGCCATTCGAAGGTGGCAAGGCCGTGATCCCGATTGGGCCGAACACCGTCCAGTCGGTCACGATCCCATTGAGGCCGCTGGCGCGGCAATGACGAATTACGAGTGACGAGTGACGAACTACGAGTGACGAGTGAAACAAGAAACTTCGGAACCAGAAACAAGAAACCTTCTAAACTTCCTAAACCTTCTAAACCCTTCTGAACTCTTCTGAACCCTTCTGAACTTCCTGAACCCTTCTGAACTTCCCAAACTCCAGGACGCGACAGCGCCAAACTTCGCGATCTTCGCGGACTTTGCGTGAGACAATCAACCCAGGCTCTGCCCAACTATCCAACTTTCCAACTCCCGAAATTGAACCACCGCCCCCTACTTTCAGAGGGGTTGTCACCAAGACCCAATAATGGGATAATACTATCACTGACGATTGCGGAGGGAATCTGCCGCAATGGTTTCGAATATGTCATTTTTCTGGAAAAGACGGACGGACAATTCCCAGGGTTTCGAACCAGGGATCACACCGCGTTCGCTGGCGGTGACGGTGCTCTGCATCCTCATGGCGGCGATGTACACGAACCTCTCGTGCGCGTACCTAAATGAGCATCCGCAGATCGTTGAGCAGGCGATCCCCATCCCGGCGATGCTCGCGATCCTCTTCTCGACCATGATGGTAGGCATCGTGGCGCTGGTCGCAAGGCGCAGGTTCCTCACCCGGTCGGAGCTGGTCTGCATCGCATTCGCCACGCTCATGGCTGCGCCGATGATGTCGGGCGGCTTCTGGCAACGCTTCTTCGGCATCCTTACGGCAGTGCCGCGAGCCGCTAGCTTCGACTACATCGACGTGTACGACGACGGGCTATGGCCGCACGGGCGCAACATACTGTCCGGGGCGTTCGACGAAGTGCCAGCCGAACAATCAACCACGGAAGACACCGAACACACGGAAGGGCTTGCCAATAGAAAGACCCGCATGACGTCGAATCCGACTACGGCGTCCTTCACCAACATCTCTTGGTCGGCCGTCGAGTACGAGGAAGGCGTCGAGGGGCGCTGCCCCACGATCGCCAACACCTCCGCCTCCGACGAGACATGGCTCGAATTCCGGCTGCCAGTGGATCCGGACGATCCTGACTCCATAGTGCCATCCCATCCGCACCTCGTGTCGGTGCTGGCGTACATAGAGAACAGCGAGGCGGAGTCAGAGGTCTTCTGCCGTGCCTACGCCGACGACAACCAGGTGCCAGAGACGCTCATGACATCGAGCATGCGGCCCAGGAAGACATTCATCCACCGCAAGGGTTTCGTCCGTATGGGGGCGTACGGGGTCGTTCCCGCCCGCGTCTGCTCGAGCAACCTAATAGTCCAGCTTGGCTACCGCGGTCGAGGCAAGGTCACATTCGCCGACCCGAAGCTTTTCTCGGTCTATGCCGTCGAGTCGTGCTTCCGCGGACGCAAGATGATCGACGAGGCGGAATGGCTCGCCCTTGCGCCCGATGAACGTCCGGCAGGCGCAGTCGTGCGTCCGTCGAACATGTGGTCCGCAAAGGGCCTTTCATTCCTGGTCAGAGGCCACATCCCGCTGCGCGACTGGGCGCGTCCGGCGCTTCTATGGTCGTCCTTCGTGCTGATGCTGCTTGGCGCGATCTTCTGCGTGAACGTCGTGATGAGGCGACAGTGGGCGGACAGCGAGCGATACCCGATGCCGAACTCAAGGATACCGCTCGCCCTCGTAGGCGCAGGCGACGGCGAAGCCTCGCCATGGGCCTCGATATGGAGGAACCGCAGCGTCTGGGCCGGAATGGTCTTCGCCCTGGCCTTCGGGCTTCTCAAGGGCTGGCACTGCTACAACCTGCGCATCCCGGACCCGACCATTGACGTGGCGCTGAACGAGTACGTCTCGAACCCTGCCTTCGGCAACATGTTCAACACGCACTTCGTCTTCCTGCTGACGGTGTGCAGCATAGCCGTCTTCTTCGAGCTGAACGTACTGATATCCATCGTGGTTGGCTTCTGGGTCTGCCGCTCGGCCTACTGCCTTGGCCACCTGGCTAGCCTCGACATGAACAACGGCTTCCCATGGCGCGACCAGGCCGCCGTCGGCTCTTACCTTGGATACTTCGTGGTCATCGTCGCCCTCTCCGGCAAGTACATCCTCTCTGTGCTCAAGGACGCCGTTCGCGGACGCGGCGGCGAGGGCGAGGCGCTTTCACCCCGCACGGCCGTCTTCGCCATCCTCTTCGCGCATGTCGGCGTGGCGGCATGGGCGCACTTCGCTGGCGCGCCTGCGCTCCCGACGGTGGCGTTCTTCGCGTTTCTCGTGGCCCTGGGCTTCGTCTGCGCCAAGTTCCGCGCCGAGTGCGGCTCTCCATACGGCTACTTCACGCCTTACAACAGCATGGTCCTTGTGACGGCCGCAGGCGGCTTCACGGCCTTTGGCGCGAAGGGCGTATTCATGTCGTTGCTCCTCTCCGGGTGCCTCACGGTCACGACCTTCTACCTCCTCCCCGGCATGCAGTTCGAACTGATCGAGACCGGACGCCGGATGCGCATAAACCCGCGCCACATCGCGCTCACCTGCCTGATCGGCGCACTTGGCGGCCTTTTCATCGGCGGCTGGGGCTTCCTCACCCACGGATACGCGGACGGCGGCGAGAACATCCGCGGGAGCTGGCTTTTCAGCGGCTTCTCGTGGTTCGTCAGCAGCTTCCGCGACCCGCTCGCCAAGGCGACGAACGACTGGCTCAACGCCGGCGCAGGACCGCTCGCGACATCGCCGTGGGAGAGCCGGGCGATGATATTCGGCGGCTGCGTGATGGCCGTCCTTACGGTCCTCCGCCATTACCTATCGGGCTTCTGGTTCCATCCGATCGGCTTCCTGCTCGGCTGGACGAACATGGACAGCGGCGCGCCGTGGGGCACGCTCCTCGTCGCCTGGCTCATCCGCTACGCGACGCTCAAGATCGGCGGCGCCCGCGCCGTCCGCGACAGGCTACTTCCTTTCTTCACGGGCGTATTCATCGGCTGCATGCTTAGCGTGGCGGTCATGACAATCGTCAACGCCGGGGCCTACTTCTCCGGCAGCCCGGACTTCGCGAGAATTCTCCCTTAGAAACCCTAACCACGAAAGACACGAAGCACTCGAAAAGCGCTGGAGTTGTCTTCTGAACCACGGAATAGCCTCCGTGGCTCCGTGTCTCTGTGTGAGGATGAAGACGGGACGATAGCATCCTGCACTTCTTTGGCAAATGTATGCGCATTTGATATACTTTTGGCATGTCAAGATACGATGAGATTTGGGGATTCGCCGAAGATCACCACGGCATCATAACATCAGAGCAAGCAAGGGAAATCGGCTTTACGGCAGCGAAACTCGTATCCCTCGCCTTGCATGGAACACTAATCCATCTTGGGCATGGAGTCTATCAGGTCAACCACCATGTCCCCGGTTTGAACGACCACTATGCAGTTGCCGTCGCCCTCGCTGGGAAAGGGGCTTTCCTTAGAGGCTCCTCCGTCTTGGAGATGCTGGGCCTCATGCCGGCAATGCCATCCGTCGTCCACCTCGGCTCCGTGAATCGCGTCAGGCGGCGACTTCCGGAATACTGTCGGTTAAAGGATCGACAGCGGTGTTCGCCCGTTCCATTTGAGCAGATTCCCTGCCAGCCTGTGGCCGAAGCGATATTCACTGCATACGACGAGGGTATGGCCGACGCCTATCGGATCGAGGAGGCGATACGCGCTGCCGCCGTTGAAAACCTTGTTTCCGACGCGCAGCGACGGGATTTGGAAAGGGGCATGGCAAGATGAAAAGGACGCCAAACTCGAAAGTCAATCTCGACAAGGCGATTCTTCGTTTTGCGAACATGATCCCCGAAACGGCAAATCGCCTGCGGGCCGTGATGGCAAACGCCATTGTCGCGCAGATGATAGGCGAGGGAGTGGTAAAAGGCGGAAGCGGGCTTTTGTTCCGCTTTGGGGATAAGGCGACTCGCCATACAATCGATCTTGACACCGCATGGCGTTCAAATCTCGATTCTTTCCTTGTATCCCTTGAAAATCGGCTTGCGGCTGGGTGGAACGGTTTTTCCGGGACAGTGTTCGTGAAAAGACAGGCTGAACCCAAAGGCATACCATTCGACTATGTCATGCAGCCGTGCGAGGTGAAGCTTGCATATCGCGGAAGTCCGTGGTACACCGTCAACCTTGAAATTGGCCACAACGAGATTGGGGATGCCGATGAAAGCGACCTTGTCAACATCCCTCCGGCCCTCTCGCAATTGTTCGATTTTCTATGTCTCCCAGCGCCGATGCCGGTACCGATGATGCGGCTTGAATACCAGATCGCACAAAAGTTGCATGGTTGTAGTGCACCTGGATCAAAGCGGGCGCACGATCTCGTCGATTTGCAGATCATAGTGTCGAATGCGACCATTGACATGGCAAAGACGGCGGAAGTCTGCCGAAGGCTTTTCACCTACAGGAAAACGCATCAGTGGCCGCCGCAAATCGTGAAAGGGGAAAAGTGGGACGAGGCATATTCCAATCAGCGGCTTGATCTCCAAGTTCTGCCAACGGCGGACGAGGCGATCCTCTGGGCAAACGAGCTGATCGCCAAAATCGAAAAATCCACTTGACGGAAGGTTCGCGAGGCCAACTAACGCCAACAGCCGATTAAAGCCTGCAAATACGCACGAGGCGGCACAAATAATGCTAGAATTGAATGGCAATTTTGAATCATGGTAGCGTTTTCCGACAAACAAACCGGCAACAGGCAGCTCCCTCAAGCCGTCGGCGTGGCGCTCGCCGCCATCATCGCCGTGGCGCTGCTGGCGGTGCATGTACGCATGTTCGCGCCTGTCATGGCGCGGCGGAACCCGAAGGCCCCGGACATGGGCGACAGGTCGGAGATGGCCGCCGCGATGGCGCCCGACGCGGTCGCCGATCGCTACAAAGAGCTTTCATCCCTCGGCTCGAGGGCGCCGGGACAGCCAGGGCTCGATGCTGCAGCGGACGCCATCGATAGCTTCTTCACGGACCACGGACTGGAAGTATTCCATCAGGATGTCGCGGTCCCCTACCCTCTCCTCCTCGACGGTTCCGGCTGGGTCTCGAACGAAACGTTCCGTCTGGACGTCCTGCCATTCCGCCCGAACTACGTCCAGACGGTCACGACCGGCGCGGACGGACTTGAGGGCGAACTCTTCCTCGCGACGGAGGAGGCGATCAAGAGCGGCCACGACTTCAAGGGCAAGATCGCCGTCATCGACACGGCCGGGCCGGTGTACGAGTACTTCGGCCTCGACGCCGCCCACTACGCCAACTTCGGCTTCTCCGCTGTCGTCATCACCCATGCGGACGGCATCGAGAAGGTCCCGTGGAATGGCAAGGCCTCGCGCCAGACCTTCCTCGCGGACGTGCCGGTCAACATCGTCCGCGTAGCCTGCGGCCCCGAGATCCTGGACCACATCGGCGAGCGCGTCCACATGGAGGTCCGCTCCGTCTGGGGCGAGCGCCACACGCGCAACATCGTGGGCGTAATGCGCGGAGGCGACGGCTCCGTGACGAACCGCTCCGCGCTGATAGTGCCGGTTGAATACGACGCCGTGTCGGTCCTGCCCGATCTCGCGTACGGTTCGCTCAAGGCCCTCCAGACGGCGGCTACTCTCCAGCTCGCGAAGGGTCTGTCGCCATACAGGCATGCCTTCAGGCGCGACGTGATCTTCGTCGCCGCGACAGGCTCCGAGTATTCCCAGATAGGAATGGGGCGCATTGTCTCGACCATTGGCGAGAACGGCCGCCGCGATCTCCCAGGCGCCTACATCCGCGGCAAGATCGCCGAGCACAAGGCCGCGCTCGACACGATCTCCCGTGTCGAGGCGCTCTTCAACGACCCTGATTTCGCCACTTTCGGACACGGCGACAGAACGCGCGAACTGGAGGCCGGACTCGACCGCGAGGCGCGCCATCTCCTCGATCAATGCCATTCGCGCATTGTCCGTGGCGCCGTATTCGAACTGGCGGAACGACTCCTCCAGGCAAAGATCGCCTACCAGAGGAACCCCACTGCCCTAGTCTCGCCGGAATTCGCCGCCTACCGTGCCGCCAGACGCGATTACGACGAGATGAACAACCTCTCCGGCCTGCCGCTCGCACAAGCCCTTGCGCGTCAGACGACAGCTGCGGCGCGCTTTGCGCTCCATGACGGCGGACGCGCCATTCTGCGCGACGCGCTTCTGTCCATGCTCGGGCGCCTGACCGCATTCCATCGCGAACGCCTCGGCTCATACGAGGCGGACCTCGCGCTCAACGCGCTATTCGCGCAGTACGACGACATCGTCGTCATGGGAGTGAAGTGCGCGCCGTCGTCTGTCGGCGAAGGCGCGGAGAGGATCGGCGTCGCAAGCGGGCGCGGCGTTTCCCCCGGCGAAGGGCTGGAACGCTTCCACTCGATCGTAGGCGAAGCGGCGCATCGCCTCGGGCTCGACCGCGAGGTCAGGATAGCGCAGGACGGCGTGAACGCCTTCGCGGACATCTTCACGGACCAGGAGGAGATGTGCTCGCTGCCATTCGCAGTCGCGTCCTACCCGGCCTTCACCGTCGCCAGCGTGCGCGAACGCGTCCTCTCACCCGTCTACCCGTTCCCGCAGGAGGCGCTGGGCGACCTCTCCTCGGCGCGCCGCATGCTTGCGATCTCCGGCGAGACCGCCCTCGCGCTCGCCGGCGGCCAGGGGTCGTTCGACCGCCTCCCCATCCTCGGCGCGTACGCCGTGCGCGGCTCGGTCTTCGCGTCGAACGTCGGCAGCTCGGCGGTCCCAAACTATCCGGTGGAGGGCGCGCTCGTATGCTCGCGCGACAGCAAGCCGAAGATGATCACCGACATCTACGGGCGCTACGGCAACCACTTCCAGCCGCTGCCGGCGAAGCTCTGGATGCGCTCCCGCCCGTACGACGTGTTTCTCTTCGACGCGAACGGGGAGCCGCTCTACGTCAAGGACTTCGGCTCCACCGCCCAGCTCATATACGCCTCCAAGGGGATGCGGTTCGACAACGTCCCCGTCAACCACATCCTCTACCGCGCGACACCGGTCGCGATCCTAGACCGCGTCAACCCGCAGACCCTCAACTCCTTCTCCGGGCTGGAGTTCGTCAAGCGCCGCGGCCTTGCGGCCTTCCCGTCCACGTCGCAGTACGCGGACTACAAGGTCACGATGGAGTTCCTCCCGCCCGACGAGCGCTTCTTCCTGCTGCTGAAGGACGGCGCACCCGACAACGAGTACGTCGCGACGACGCGCGCGTTCTGCCTCGGCACGCTCCACTCCGACGATCCGTCCTGGACGCCCTCCGACGGCGAGATCGACGGTCCTGGCTACCTCGCGACGGACTACCCGCGCTTCCTGGACCTGCCGCACGAGGCGTTCGCGTCGATGTCCGACCTCGCCGCCAGACGGCTCGACCTGCAGCGGCGCCACGGGATGACCGACGACCTGACGCTTTCCTTCGACGACGCATCCCATTCGATCGTCTCCAACGTGGCCGCCAACGCCGACGCCCTCACCTACCAGGACCGGCGGCGCGAATACGGGAACGCGCTCTCGTACCAGATACTCAACCACCCCGTCATTCGCGGCTCCATCTCCGAGGCCGTCGCGGGCATCGTCTGGTACCTCGGGCTGCTCGTCCCGTTCTGCTTCTTCTTCGAGAAGCTGGTCTTCGGCTTCGCGGACATAAGGCGCGCCCTCCTAGTGCAGGGCATAACCTTCCTGGTGGCGTTCGGGCTGCTCCGCATCCTCCACCCCGCGTTCAGCATGATAAGGTCGTCCGCGATGATCCTCCTCGGGTTCGCGATCATGCTCACCGTCGGCATCGTCACGCTCCTCCTGTCCGGCAAGTTCAAGGAGAACCTCGACGCCCTGCGCGGCGGGACCGCGCCAAAGGGCGTCTCCGGCAACAGCCTCGCCATCGCCCTCACCGCCTTCCTGCTCGGGCTCAACAACATGCACCGCCGCAAGATGCGCACCGGACTCACCTGCGCCACGCTCGCGCTGATGACCTTCGTGATGGCTTGCTTCACCTCAATCAAGTCAGACGTCGTCGAGACCCACCGCGCCACCGGCAGCGCCCCGTACCAGGGGTTCGTCATCCGCAAAAAGCAGTTCCGGTCCATTCCCGGCGCAGAGGTGCTCGCCCTCCCGCTAGCATTCCCGCAGCACCACCTCTCAGAGCGCTGCTTCTTCGCCGCCTACTTCAACTACGCGACGCAGAGGGCCGAATCGCCCACGTTCACGATCGAGTACGGCGAAGGCGACAGCTCGCGGTCGCGCAGCGTCCGCACCGCGCTCGGCTTCGACTCCCAGGAACCCCTTGCGCTGGCCGGGCGGATGCCGCTCCTCTCCACAAACGGATGGTTCACGGTCGCCCAGCAGTTCTCGTCTGAGCCGCCGCGTCCGCTCATCATCCCGGACGTCATCGCCTCGCAGCTCGGCATAACCCCGGAGATGGTCGACGCCGGTCCGGTCCCGGTCATGCTCAACGGGAGCCGCTTCGCCATACACAACATCTTCGACTCATCCCGCTTCGGCGAGGTCACGGACATCGACGGCTCCAATCTCCTCCCATTCGACGGACTCGCGATGAACAACCACCGGTTCTGCGACTGGGGCGTCCTGATCGCGGACGAGGACGACCCACGCGTCGCGCCGTCGGAACTGATCTTCGTCCTCAAGGACGACATTTCAGTCGATTGGCGCGCGCTGCGGACGGCGTCCGTAGCCGTCGACATGGGCAACGTGCCGTACGCGGTGGCCAAGCGCGAGATCGACATGTACAAGGAGCACAGCGGCTCCGAATGCCACTACGCCATAGGCGGCACCGCCTTCACGGGGCGGCGGGCCCGCTCCCGCTCCCTCGCCGGCCTCGCGGACATCATCATACCGCTCGTCATCGCGGCTATCACAGTCCTCAACACCATGAAGGGCTCCGTCTATGAGCGACGGGGCGAGATACAGGTTTACAACGCCGTTGGCATCGCGCCGCGCTACATCTTCTTCATGTTCGTGGCCGAGGCGCTCGTCTATTCCGTGGTCGGCACGGTGGCCGGATGCCTCATGGCGCAGGGAGTGGGACGCCTCCTCCACACTCTCGGCGTCACCGCCGGCATGGACATGAACTTCGCGTCGCTTACCATGGTCTACGCCTCCCTCGCCATCGCAGCCGCCACGCTTCTATCGACGCTCTATCCCGCGATGGCCGCGATGGAGATAGCAAAGCCAGCGGACAACGCCGGATGGTCCCTGCCGCCGCCGAACGCGGATGGCCGCCTCGCCATCACGCTGCCCTTCACCTTCACGCACCGCGACCGCATCGCCGTGCTCGCCTTCTTCCACGACTACTTCGACTCCCTCGGCGAAGGCAGCGCCGGCGTGTTCTTCTCAGGTTCGCCGACCCTGTGCGTCTCCGACCGCCTTGACGACCTCGCGGACGGCGCCTACATCCCTGCCCTCAAGGTCCGCGTCTGGCTAAAACCCTTCGACCTGGGCGTATCGCAGGACATCGAGATCGACCTTGGCACCGACCCCGACACGCGCGAGTACATCGCGACAATGACGCTCACCCGCCTGACCGGCACCCTTGACTCCTGGCTGCGTCTCAACAAGCCCTTTGTGGCGGCCGTCCGCCGCCAGTTCCTGCACTGGCGCGCCGTAGGCGAGGACCAGAAGGCCGTGCTCTTCGAAAAGGCGCAGGCCCTGCTGCGCAGCGCCGCCGCACTGTAGCGCAAGGAATGCAACGACTCCTGCGTCCTATCGGCTCTTTGTGTTTGGGAAACCATGGAAAGCATCCGAACATCCGAACTGCCAGACATCCAAATCTCCGAGGCGCTTGAGCCATTCGTGCCTGTCGTCTGGCGGCGGGGGGCCGTGGACGAGACGGCGAACGACCTGAGGTCCATAGCAAGCCGGTCCGGTCTTAGACGCTTCCTGATCGCCGGCCCCGGCTTCAACGAAGTGATGTTCGCGCCGTTCGAGGCCGACCTCTACGCCGCAATGGGGCGCGAAATCGGCGAGATCGCGAAGCGCGTGGCCGCCGACGGCATCGAAGTCGGATGGTGGTGCTCGCCGTCCATCCGTTACATGTCAGGCTTCGCGCCCGTCGAGGACGCATCCGGCGGCAAAAGCGCCGACAACAAGAAGTGCCCGCTCGATCCAGCGTTCCAGGAGGACTGGGCCGCCAAGGTGAAGTCCGTGGTCGCCGCGGCCCATCCGCGCATGATCGCCATCGAGGACGACTACACGCTCGCGTGGGGGCGCGGACTCGACAACGGCGGATGCTTCTGCGAGCGTCATCTCGCACTCTTCGCGCAAATCCACGGCAAACCGCTTGCGGCATCCGAAATCGCAGACGCCTTCCAGAACCGCACTGACGCGAACCTTCCGATCCGCCGCGCCTTCGCGGACACCGTGCGCGAATCGCTCTGCATCCTGGCCCGCAGGATCCGCGCGGTCGTGGACGAGGTCGATCCAGCCGTTCGCATCTGCGTCTGCGAGCCGGGGGCATGCGCCGACAAGGACGGCGATTCCGCCGAGGCCCTAGCCCGAGCCTTCGCCGGGCCGCATACGCGGCCGGCGATCCGACCCTCGGGAGCCATCTACGGGGCGCAGACGACTCCCGCCGACATCCCCGGAGCCATCGCGCACACATTCCACACGCTTGCGCGGATTCCGAATGATGTCGAGACCTTCTACGAGGCGGATCCCTATCCGCACAACCGCTTCTTCTCCTCCGCGGCGCAGATGGGATCGCTGATGTCCGGCGCCGTCTTCGCTGGGTCGCAGAGCCTGCTCCTCTACTGCCTCCAGTACCTCGACGACCCGTTCGAGGACCATGGGTACGCGGACGAATTCAACCGGCTCAGACCGCGCCTCGAGGCCGTGCGGGAATTCAACCTATCGCGCCGCGCCACTCTGCGTGGCGCTCGAGTGGTCTGGACGCCTGATGCCATCGCGCTCACGCGCGGTATCGGCGGCGGACGCGACGCGCAGCTCGCGGACGAGGCGTTCCTTCTTGCCAAGTTCGGCCTCCCCTACACGATGCAGGCTGACGCGGCGGGGCCTGCGCTTCTCGCGGGGAACATTGTCGAGTCGCTCACGGACGCGGAAATCGAAAGGCTGCTCTCCGGCGGCGTCCTGGTCGATGCGCCAGCCGCCGACCTTCTTGCAAGGCGAGGATTCGGGCGTGACCTCGGAACTGATGTGGAGATGGCGCCCGGACGCCTTCCCGTCGTCCGCGAGGAGATCCTGCCGACGGCTGGGCTCACGCGCAGGGGGCGCGACGTCAATGCGTTCTACATCCTCAACGCCGGTACGGAAGGGACCGTCCGCTCGTTCGCCATACTGACTCCGCATGCCGGTACCGAGGTCTGGAGCCGCTTCTCTGGCTTTGGCGGGAAGGATGTGACGCCATCGCTGACCGTCGCGAGGAACGGGCGCGGAGGCCATGTGGCCATCCTCGCGACATCGCTTCTCGGCAACCGCTCGTCGGGACTTCTAAACCTACGCAAGCAGGAGCTCTGGCAGAACCTTTTCCGCAAGCTCGCACCGAACGCGCTCCCCGTTATGGCGCTGGACGCGCCCGGCATCTGGACGCTTGCCAGCGTCTCGGAGGACGGACGCGAGATGATGGTCATGGTCGACAACCTTTCGGGCGATGTCCGCGAGGACCTGTCGTTCGCCCTATCGGACAGCTTGGCAGGCGCGACCGTGGCCCGTCTCGGCGCTGACGGCCATTCGGATAATGGCGAAAAGGTCTCGTCCCGCTGGACGCCCAAGTGCGTCTTCGGCCAGATGCGGCCGGAATTCTTCATCTTCAAAGCCGCAGGTGGCATTGCCAATGGATGACGACGTTCAATTAGACGAGCCGCCGACCGAGGTGGTCGTGGCGGCTTCCAATTCGCGGTCTTTCGAGAAGCGGGCGGCGGATTTCGTCTGCACCAGCGAGAACGACGAGGCCGTTATCAACAAGGCGATCTCGCGGCTGACGTTCGGCGGAACGCTCCGCCTCGCGGACGGTGACTACTTCATCGACTCCTTCGCCAACGAGGGAAACTCGGCGATCCTCTTCGGCTACAACGGAGGCCTCACGCGCGTCGTGACCGTGAAGGGCACAACCGAGGGCAAGATCTACGGCGCCTACAGAGGCGCCACACTGCACGTCACGAAGCGCGCGATGGACGCAATGGCGGCGGACGGCGTCTATCGCGTCTTCTTCGGCGCCGGGCAAATACCGGAAGGTCGTGGCGACACCTACACCTACACGCATGTCAACAACGTAAACTTCACGAACTTCCGCATCCTCTTCCACGACGCCTCAAAGCCGCTTATCGGCATAGATGGACGCCACTTCGGCTCGATGGAGCTCGATCTCGTCGGCATCTATACCGAGCGCTACTTCCCCGACCGCTACGAGCACCTGAAGCCGGCGACGCCCGCAAAGGGCTCCATAGGCGTCTATTCGCTACCCGGCAGCAACGACGAGAGCGCGCGCAACCGCTACAACAAGGTCTGCGTAGGTGGCCTACACACTGGCTTCGTCTTCGACGAGGTTGACCATCTCGTCGCGACCGGTTGCATGGCCGCGCGCTGCGTATATGGATACTGGTTCGAACGCGGCAGCCCCAAGACGCTGACGATGATCAACTGCTGCGACGAGGGCAACGTCCACCTCCCGCATTTCCGCGGTCGCGGACATCTGACGGCGATCGACTTCAACGTCGAGCGCTTCAACGCCGCCTACATCCCCGACGATCCCGATGGCGACGATGAGCATGCCGCCGTCGAGGAGGAGCCTGGCGGCTGGCACGGACACATCTCCTATACCTTGCAGGGGACGGCCTATGGTCTGGGGACAGGCAACTGGAACCCCGCCCGCTTCTGGCGCGATGGCGACGGCGTGAACTTCACGACCATCGACCACAACGCCG
>JAFSZJ010000024.1 GCA_017458965.1 Kiritimatiellia bacterium
AGCGACTGGCACCTTGGAGACCGCCTCCACGGATGGGACCGCGCCGACGAGGAGGAGCGTTTTTTCTCGCAGCTCAAGGCCGTGGTGGCGAAGGTGCGGCCCGACGCCCTGCTTGTGGGCGGAGACGTCTTCGACACCGGCACGCCGGGGAACGACGTGGCCAAGAAGTTTACCGACGCGCTTCTGGACATTGCCGAGGCGTGTCCAAGGATGGAGACCGTCGTGATCGCCGGCAACCACGACAGCTATTCGCGGCTGGTCGTCGACGAATCGCTCTGGCGCCGCCACCATGTGCATGTCTTCGGGAACCCGGCGGAAGACGGCGACGGCAGGGCCGTGTTCGCGGAGAATGTCGTGGACATCGCGCAGAAGGGCGTAGTCGCCGCCGTTCCGTTCTGCCATGAGCGCAATTTCCCGTCCGTCGCCGGCGCGCCGGGCGAGAGCCGCATCCGCGAGTACTTCGCGGGGATGTCGCAGTTCGCCGCGGAGCTGGCGCATGGCCGGCCGTGCGTACTGATGGCGCACCTCGCGGTCGGCAGGGATACGGACTTCACCGGCCAGGACAGGACGCTGGCAATCGGAGGCCAGGAGTGCGTCGATCCCGGCGTGCTGGGACCGGGCTACGACTACATCGCGCTCGGGCACATACACTGTCCGCAGTGGGTCAAGGGCGAGAGGAAGGTCGCCCGGTACTGCGGAACGCCGCGAGCGGTTCACTTCGACGAGACGTACGAGCACGGCGTCGACATCGTCGAGGTGGAATCCGGCAAGGAGCCGTCGGTGCGCACCGAAGTGCTCGCGCCGATGCGCGACGTAGTCACCGTCGGCGGCAGGAACGGCCTCGCCTTCGACGACGCGCTGAAGGCCGTGGAGACCCTCGGCGCGCCCGCCGAGACCTACATACGCCTCAACGTCGCCCTGGGCGAGAACGGCGCCGTGGGGCCCGACTGGGCGGAGCGCGCGCGCCGCGCCTGCGTGGCGAAGAACTATCGGTACTGCATGGTCAACCCGATCCGCAGGGAGGTCGCCGGGAACGCGGCGGCGGCGAGGAAGGTGCTTTCCGTCGAAGAGCTCAAGGAGCTCTCCAACGAGGAGGTCGTTGCGATTCTCTCCTCTAGGCGGTCGCTCACGCCGCGGCAGTGCGAGCTCATCAAGCTGCTCATGGAGGAGGTGGGCGCATGAGGATCAGGAAGCTCGCCATCAGGAACATCGCGTCCATCGAGTCTGCGGAGATCGACTTCGAGAACGGCCCGCTGAAGGACTCGCCGCTCTTCCTCATCTGTGGCGAGACGGGGTCCGGCAAGACCACCGTCCTCGACGCGATCACGCTCGCCCTCTACGGCAAGACGCCGAGATACTCGGACGATCGCCGCAAGAAAGAGCTCCAGGTCGGAGGGATGGCGTTCAACGACGCGCGCCAGCTCGTGCGCCACGGCGCAACTTCCGCGAGCGCCGTCGTCGAGATCGTCGGCAACGACGGCAAGCCGTACGAGGCTCGGTGGTCCGTGGGCGCGGTTACGCGCGGCAGCAAAAAGGGCACGCTCAAGGATGCCGAGTGGACTTGGAAAGACCGCTCCAAGGGCGGACTGGAGTACACGCATGACAGGGACATCTGGCCGGTGCTCAAGAACGCAGTAGGGCTCGAATTTGAGCAGTTCTGCCGGACGACGCTGCTGGCGCAGGGCCAGTTCACGGACTTCCTGCTCGGCGGCGAGGACGCCAAGGCGGAAATCCTCGAGAAGCTGACGAACACGGAAAAGTTCAAGCAGTTCGGCATTGCCATCGGGGAAAAGTACGCGAATCTAAGCAAGGCAGTCGCCTTGCTGGGCGAGGAAATCAAGCTGCTGGCCGGCCTTGGCATGGAGCGTCCGGTCGTCGAGGCGAAGATCAAGGAGCTCAGGGGGAAGCTTGACGATTCGGACAGGCTCATAAAGGCGCATGAAGCACGGAGGGACTGGCTGCTCCGTGACGCGGAGCTGGCGCAAGGCGAGCAGAAGGTCCGAGCAGACCTCGCCGTCGCATTCGCCGATCTCAGGGCTACCGAAGCCGAGACTGCCGCGCAACTGCAGGCGGCGAGGGATGCCGTGGACAAGATAGACGCGTTCCTCGCCGCGAACGAGCCGAAGGCGATCATGTATGAGCAGGCCGCCGCGATCATTACAGACCTCTGGCACGTCCGCGACGCCCGCGAGAAGAAGTCCGCGGCAGAGGCCAGTCTCGCCAGGTTCGAGAAGAGCCTCCCCGCCCTGAACAAAGAGAGGGTAGAGGCAGCCGCGGCGCTTGAAGCGTCCGTCAGGATCCTCGACCTTGAGTCGGCGAAGGAAGAGTCCGAGAAGCAGAAGCTCGAAGCGATGAAGCTCAAGGATCTCCGCAAGGCAAAGGAGTCCGCCGTAAAGAGGCGCGGCGACATCCAGATTCTCGGCGCGCGGCTGGAGGGGATTGACAGGCTTCTCGGAGACAAGAAGGCGCACGAAGAGGCCTTGAAGGATCGCCAGGATGAGCTGGCGAAGAGCCTGGCGGCCCTGCCGGCGCTTGAGGATGCTGCCAGAACGGCGGCCGCGAAGCGCGATGCCGCGAAGGCGGAGCGCGACAGGGTCAAGGGCCTGATCGAGGACGGAATAGAGAGGATTGTCGCAGGGCTGCACGTCGGGGACGAGTGCCCGATCTGCAGGTCGCGGATCGAGCAGTTGAACAGTTCCAGCGTGTTTTCGGCGCTTATGGAAGAGAAGAGCGCCGCGTATGCCGCGGCGGACAAGGCCTGCGTCAAGGCGGAGAGGGCGTTCGATGCGGCAAAGGCCGCGGCAGACGGGGCCGAGGCAAAGGTGTCCGACGCCAAGAGGCAGATCGAGGCGGACAGGAAAGCCGTCAGGGATTCCTACGACGAGATACAGGCGATGGTGGCGACATTGGGCGTCGGCGGAAGCAAGGAAGGCGTGGCTGCCGCGTTGGCTGAATGCGAGAAGGTCGTCGCCGATCTCGGGGACAGGATCGCCGCGGGCGAAGCGCAGGAGGATTTGTTAAAGGAAATCACCAGGTCGATCAAGAAGCTTCGCAAGGCCAAGGACGAGGCGAAGGAGTCTCTGTCCGTCAGGGAAAGGGCATGCCTAAACTGCGAGTCCTCCATCAAAGAGGCTCGGAGCGGCGTAAAGGCGGAGGAGTCGCGCGCCGAGAAGTCGCTTGCGGATGCTTCCGCGAAGATCGTCATTCCCGCGTGGAGGGACGCATGGGAGGCCGATCAGGATGGCTGGGAGGCTTCGCTCGAGGAATCGTCCCGGGATTACCGCAGGCGGAAGGAGTCTCTCGTGGAGGCGAGGCACGGCCTTTCCGACTGCGAGAAACGCGCCGCGAAGATCGCCGAGTGCCGCAATCGCGCCATCGAGAAGGCCCCTGCGCTTGCCGAGGGCGCGGCGGCCGGGAAAGCCGACGAGGATTCGCCGGTCAAGGTCGACACCTTGCTCGGACAGCTTGCGCACGTCGTCCAGCAGCGCGGCGAGCAGGACGGCAAGAGACCGCAGGATCTCTCCGATGAGGACAACGCCGAGGAGCTCTCGGCGAAGTGCGAGGAGCTCAAGGCAGAGGGCGATCGCCTTCGTAACGAGCTTGCCGCGGAGTTGCAGAGGATCGCGGCGGACGACAGGTGCGCCAGCGACCGGGCGGCGAAGGAGAGGGAGCTTGAGGCTGCGCGGGCTGTGCGCGACGAGTGGAAGCCGATCGCGGACCTTTTCGGCGACCAGACCGGAAAGAAGATACAGCGGGAGATACAGTCGTACGTGCTGATGAACGTGCTGGGCAAGGCGAACTACTACCTGAAGCAGCTTTCCGACCGGTACGAGCTGTCTTGTGAAGGGCTTGTGCTGTCCGTCGTCGACGCGAACGAGGGCTACGTGGTGCGTCCGGTCAACACGCTTTCCGGCGGCGAGAAGTTCATCGTGTCGCTGGCGCTTGCGCTTGGCCTCGCGGGGATGAACGACACCGGGCTTGGCGTCGACATGCTGCTGATCGACGAGGGCTTTGGGACCTTGAGCGGCGAACACCTGAACTCGGCGATAGAGGTTCTGGAGCGGCTGAACGCCCTGACCGGCACTCGGAAGGTCGGGGTCATCAGCCACGTTGAGCGTCTTCGCGAGCGGATCCGGACGCATATTGAGGTGACGCGCAACGGCCACGAGCCCAGCAATGTCCGGATCGTATCCGTCATGCACGGGCGCTCCTGACCGGGGAAAGGGGCACCCCACGCCGAGCGGCGATTATGGTATAATATACAGCTAACACGGAGGTGGATCAGGAAATGGCAAAACTGACATTCAGGGAAGACCTGTGCAAGGGATGCGGGCTGTGCGTGGCCGCATGCCCCAAGAAGATACTCGCCATCTCGAAGACGAAGCTCAACCACAAGGGCCACGCCCCGGTCGAGCTGACGAAGCCGGAGGAGTGCGTGGGGTGCGCGTCGTGCGCGCTCATGTGCCCGGACTGCGTTATCACGGTGGAGAGGTGAGGACATGAGCGAAAAGGCACTGATGAAGGGCAACGAGGCGATCGCCGAGGCGGCGATACGCTGCGGCTGCCGTCACTATTTCGGATACCCCATCACGCCGCAGACGGAGATTGCGGCGTACATGGCCAAGCGCATGCCGAAGATCGGCGGCACGTTCCTGCAGGCCGAGAGCGAGATCGCGGCGATCAACATGGTCTACGGATGCGCCTCGACGGGGCGGCGCGCGATGACGAGCTCAAGCTCGCCGGGCGTGTCGCTAAAGGCCGAGGGGATGTCGTACCTGGCCGGCGCCGACCTGCCGGCGCTGATCGTCAACGTCCAGCGCGGAGGCCCCGGCCTCGGCGGCATCCAGCCGTCGCAGTCCGACTACTTCTTCATGACCCGCGGCCCCGGCCACGGCGACTTCCACATCATCGTCCTCGCACCGGCCACGGTGCAGGAAATGGCGGACCTCACGCGCCTCGCGTTCGAGCTCGGCGAGAAGTACCGCATGCCGGCGATGCTGCTGGCGGACGGCACGATGGGCCAGATGATGGAGCCGGTCGTGCTGCCCGAGGAGCAGACCGACCCGGCCGAGGTGATGAAGGGCAAGCCCTGGGCCGTCACCGGCACCGGGATGAAGCGCCCCCACAACATCATCAACTCGCTCTACCTCAAGCCCGACGAGCTCGAGAAGACCAACATCGAGCGGTTCAAGCGGTACGAACAGCTCGAGCGCGACGAGACCAGGTGGGAGGAGTACCTGATGGACGACGCGGAGATATGCGTCGTCTCGACCGGCATCACGGCGCGCGTCTCGAAGAACGCGATCGCCGAGTGCCGGCGCCGCGGAATCAAGGTCGGGATGATACGCCCGATCACGCTCTTCCCGTTCCCCAAGGCGCCTCTCGCGAAGGCGGCCGAGAAGGTGAAGTGCTTCATAACCGTGGAGCTGAACATGGGCCAGATGAGCGAGGACGTGGAGCTGGCGGTGCGCTGCTCGAAGCCCGTGGCCATGTGCAACCGCGTCGGCGGCATGATCCCGTCCACGGACGAGGTGGTCGCCGCAATCGAGAAGGAGGCGAAGTGATGGCGGTGGTGTTCGAGAAGCCGAAGGCCCTGACGGACGCGGTGCTGCACTACTGTCCGGGATGCACCCACGGCATAGTGCACAGGCTGGTCGCGGAGGCGATAGACAAGCTGGGCATCGAGGGCAGGACGATCGGCATAGCGCCGGTGGGGTGCTCGGTGATGGCGTACGACTACTTCGCCTGCGACATGATCGAGGCGAGCCACGGGCGCGCGCCGGCCGTCGCGACGGGCGTGAAGCGCTCGCTCCCCGACAGCATAGTCTTCACCTACCAGGGCGACGGCGACCTTGCGTCGATCGGGCTCTGCGAGACGGTCTCGTGCGCATGCCGCGGCGAGAACGTGACGGTCATCTTCATCAACAACGCGATCTACGGCATGACGGGCGGCCAGATGGCGCCGACGTCCCTCGTGGGGCAGGTCACGCAGACCTCGCCGTACGGGCGCGACCCCGCCACGCAGGGCATGCCGATACGAATTTGCGAGCTGCTCGCGTCGCTCGACGCGCCCGCATACCTCGCGCGGGTCGCGGTCAACAGCGTGCCCAACGTGCGCAAGGCCGGCCAGGCGATCCTGAAGGCGTTCCGCAACCAGGTCGAGGGCAAGGGCTTCTCTCTCGTCGAGGTCGTCTCCACGTGCCCGACGAACTGGGGCCTCACGCCGGAGAAGGCGTGCCAGTGGGTGGCGGAGAAGATGATCCCGTTCTACCCGCTTGGAGTCTACAGGGACAAGGACGCCGATGCGGCGAAGGAGGCGGCGAAATGACTTACGAGACTGTAATGGCGGGCTTCGGCGGGCAGGGGCTGCTCTTCTCCGGGAAGGTCCTGGCCTACGCCGGTCTCCTGGAGGGGCGGGAGCTTTCGTGGCTTCCGTCGTACGGGCCTGAGATGCGCGGAGGCACTTGCAACTGCTCGGTGATAATCTCCGACGAGCCGGTCGGTTCGCCGATCATCGCGCACCCGAACGTGCTGATGGTGATGAACGAGCCGTCGCTCGACAAGTTCGAGGATGCGGTCGCCCCTGGCGGCACGATATTCGTCGACTCGTCGCTCATCGCGCGCAAGGTCCGCAGGGCCGACGTGGACGTCGTGTACATCCCGGCCACGCAGATGGCGACGGAGATGGAGGCGGCGTCTCTCGCGAACATGATCATGCTCGGCGCGATAGTCGAGAAGCTTGGGTGCGTCAAGTCCGAGACGATGCTGGACGCGCTGAAGCACACGATATCCGCCCGCAAGGCGAACCTGCTCGACCTCAACCTTAAGGCCGTTGAGGCTGGCCGTCGGTTCATGGCCGACAGCGCCGCGAGTCCCGCGTGACCTCTGCTCGCGTTGGCTGCGGCGACTGGCGGCTTGAGTTAGAGATCGGCCATGGCGCTTAAGGCGTCGTCTATTAATGACATACAAGCACTTCAACAACGAGTCGACGCGCTCCAGCGTCATCAGGGCTGTCGCGGACACCGAAAACGAGGCGGCGTGGCAGCGGCTTTTCGACCTCTATGCGGGGTTCGTGTTCTCGGTAGCCCGCTCGAAGGGCCTTAGGGAAGAAGACGCCGATGACGTCGTTCAGGTCGTCTTCTCCGACCTTGCGCGGAATCTCCCAACGTTCCAGTACGACCGTGCAAAGGGCAAGTTCAGGTCGTATCTTACGGGGCTCGTCCACTGGCGCGTCATGGACAAGCTGAAGGCCGGCAAGCGAGACGCCGACCTCAAGGCAGCGTTCTGGGAAGAGGCGAAGGGGGCTGCTACGGAAGATGGCGGATTCTCCGAACGCGAATGGCAGGCTGCCGCGCTGGAAGAGGCACTGCGCCGCATCAAACCGGATGTCAGGCCGGAGCACTACGCGGCGTTCGTCGCAAGCACGGTCGAGGGACAGGACACTGAGACCGTCATGAAGCTCTACGGTCTCACCCGCGACAATCTCTATCAGATCCGTACGCGTCTCACCGCGAAGCTGCGAGAGGCCGTTGCGAAGGTCCTTGAAGAGATGGACGTCCCCGATGCGCCAGGTCCTCTGACTTGATTGCATCGGCGACCATTGACACGAGCCCGTGCTCGTTCTTCTCGTCGAGCCACGCCCATTGTCCGTTTGGGTTCAGCTCCAGGAACCACAACTCGCCGCCCTTGCGGATGAAGTCGAACCTCCCGAACCTGTAGCCGGTTTCGTCCATGAAGCCCTTTATGGCGCGCTCCTCTTCGTGCGATAACTCGCATCGCGGCCAGGCAGTCGGTTTTTCCATAAGGGACTTGCGAGAGTCTTCGCCACCGAAAGATGAGCGGGGAGCGTTCGCCGCATATGTCTTGCCGTCGATGTAGACAACCGTCACTTCCTCCTCGCCGTCTATACGCTCTTGAACGAA
>JAFSZJ010000025.1 GCA_017458965.1 Kiritimatiellia bacterium
ATGTTCGGGATCATGAGGAGGAGGCCCTGGGAGGCCGTGAAGGTCGTCGTGAGCGAGCCGGTCGTGAGCGAGCCGTGCACGGCGCCGGCGGCGCCGCCCTCGGACTCCATCTCGACGATGGAGGGGACGCTGCCCCAGATGTTCGTCTTGGCGTGGGCTGCGAGCTCGTCGCAGGTCTCGGCCATCGGCGAGGACGGGGTGATGGGATAGATCGCGGCGACTTCTGAGC
Source organism: Kiritimatiellia bacterium (assembly GCA_017458965.1). Taxonomy (GTDB): domain Bacteria; phylum Verrucomicrobiota; class Kiritimatiellia; order RFP12; family JAAYLN01; genus RGIG3612. The sequence goes on from JAFSZJ010000025.1 coordinate 230, forward strand.
ACGCGAATGCGATTTGGGCGGCGGCGGTGTTGCCGTCAACCATGATCTTCTTTGCCATAGTTGGAATTCTCCTGAGACGTTAAGTTGCCAAGTTTCCGTAGCCGGAAAGCGTTCTCTGTATTCTATAAGGTCGCCCGCGCCGGTGTCAAAACATTTGAGGCATCTGGGCGGCTCCAATGTCATTCAAGGCCGACGGCCTTGCGGACGGCGCGGAGCGTCGGGGCCGCCGCTGCGCGGGCGCGTTCGGCGCCGTCGCGGAGGATCGATTCGACGTATTCCGGCTTGGCCGCAAGCTCCTCGCGCCTGGCGATGCAGGCGTCGAACTTGTCGTGGTAGGCTGCGAGAAGGGCCTTTTTGGCGTCGCCGTATCCGTAGCCGCCGGCGCGGAGCTTCGTTGCCATCTCATCGACCTGCTCGGACGAGGCCAAAAGCTTGTATATGGAATAGACGATGCAGTTGTCGGGATCCTTCGGCGCCTCCATGGGCGTCGAGTCCGTGACGATGCCCATGATGGCCGTCTTGACTTTCTTCGGCGTGTCGAAGAGCGGGATGATGTTGCCGTACGACTTCGACATCTTCTGCCCGTCGGTTCCCGGGACGGTCGCGACCGATTCGGGGATGTAGGCGTCGGGCACCTTGAGGATTTCGCCGTAGGCGTTGTTGAACTTGATAGCCAGGTCGCGCGTCACCTCGAGGTGCTGCTTCTGGTCCTTGCCGACGGGAACGAGGTCGGACTGGTAGAGGAGGATGTCCGCGGCCATCAAGACGGGGTAGGCGAAGAGCCCGTGCGTGGCCTCCTTGCCGTGGGCGAGCTTGTCCTTGTAGGAGTGGCAGCGCTCCAGAAGACCCATCGGCGTGACGACGGAGAGGAGCCATGCCAGCTCCTGCACCTCCGGGACGTCGCTCTGCCTCCAGAAGATCGTGCGCGAGGGATCGACGCCGCAAGCGAGGAAGTCGAGGGCCGCGTCCCGAGTCATCTGGCGGAGGGCCGCAGGATCGCGGACGGTCGTGAGGGCGTGGAAGTCGGCGAGGAAGAGGAAGACCTCATGGCCCTTCTCCTGCATCTCGAGGATGTTCCTGATGGCCCCGAAGTAATTGCCGAGGTGTATCTGCCCTGAAGGCTGTATGCCGGTTAGGATGCGCATGGTTGAATAAAGGTTGAAAGGGTGAAAGGTTGAAAGGTTGGCGGTTATGCGAAGAACTCATGGTAGAGGACCTGGACGGCCTTGGCGCGCTCGCTCTCGCGGACGCCGAACATGATGCTGATCTCGGAGGCGTCCTGGTTGATGAGCTCGATGTTGACTCCGCCTTCCGCGAGGGCGCGGGTGGCGCGGGCCGCCGTGCCGACGGTGTGCTGCATCCCTTCGCCCACGACCATGATCAGCGCGTGGTCGCGCTCGCAGATGATGTTGTCGGGTTTGAGGTCCGACTTGATGCGGCGGAGGACGCGGTCCTGGACGTCCGGCGGGAACTTCGATCCGCGCAGGATGAGCGTTATGTTGTCGATGCCGGTGGGCATGTGCTCGAATGCGACGCCTTCCTCCTCGAATATCTGAAGGAGCTTGCGTCCGAAGCCGACCTCGCGGTTCATCATGTACTTGTCCACATAGACGTGGACGAAGTCGCTATCGCTCGCTATGCCCACGACCTTGCACGAATCGACGCGGCGGTTCGGCACGATCCAGGTGCCGGGGGCTTCGGGATGGTTGGTGTTGCGGATGTTGATCGGGATGCCGGCGCGGAAGGCGGGCATGACGGCCTCGTCGTGGAAGACGCCGAATCCGGCGTATGCCAGTTCGCGCATCTCGCGGTAGGTCATCTCGGAGATTCCGTGGTGGACATCCGGGACCACGCGCGGATCGACCGCGTACACGGTGTCGACGTCCGTGAAGTTCTCGTAGCACTCGGCCTTCATGGCGGCTGAGAGGATGGCGCCGGTGATGTCGCTCCCGCCTCTGGGGAAGGTGGTGATCTTGCCGTCGCGGTTCACGCCGAAGAAGCCGGGGAAGACGACGATGGGGTTGTCGGGCTGCCAGAGGACGCGTTCGATCGAGTCGTGCAGGAAGCCGTATGACACGTCGCACAGGGTGGCGTCGCCCATCTCGCCTTCTAGGAGCATGCCGGCCTTGGCCGGGTTGACATATGCGGCTGCGGCGCCGCGCTTGCGCAGTGCGGCGGCCACGAGTTTGGCGGAGTTGTCCTCGCCGGCGGCCTTGAGCAGATCGAGGAAGGCGCCGCGGTCGGACTTGTCCGAGGCGACCCGGGTCTGAAGATCGTCCGCGATCTCTTTCGCGATGGCGTCGTCAAGGCCGAGATCGCGCTGGATCGAGGCGTAGCGCTCTACTATAGCCTCAAGGTCCTTGTCGATGTCGTAGCCTTCAAGCGCCTTTTCGGCGAGGGAGATCAGCATGTCCGTGACCTTGGTGTCCGACTTGCCGCGCTTGCCCGGGGCCGATACTACGACCACGCGCCTCTGCCTGTCCGCGAGCATTATGTCGCAGACCTTGCACACCTGTGCGGCGTCGGCCACCGACGAACCGCCGAATTTGCACACCTTCATGATTGGGTCCCCAATTCGATATTGAAATGTATATTCTACTCCTTGCGCCGCGAAATTGCTGGTGGAGCGGGACAGAGGGTCATTCGTCAAAATCAGGTGTTCGCCATTCCCCGTCGCGCACCGCTGCAAAAGGCTATGACGCCATGCACCGTCAACACGTGTGGTCACGTGGATTGGACGTGCGTCAAAATTCAGAACTGCAATGGGCTCGGCGGGGCGAGTGAGCGAAGGTGGAGGCGGATGGGGACGGCAAATCAGCCAGCACCGTCCAAGAGAGAAGGATTTCAGGGGAAAACGAAAGAGTCGGGATGCCAGCCACTCGAACGAGCCACTGGGACGGCGTGTTGCTTTACCTACCCGGGTGCCAGTAATGCCCGCAAAGGTCACAAATCTGACCAGTACACAATTGCTGGATTCCCTTGCCGATTCGGTGCGGTTTCGGCTAAACTCGCATGAAGGCATGGATTTTGCTTTTTGAAAACGCATGTTTCGCGGGGCGAACGGCCCCGGGTTCTGTTCTAGGTGTTTGCGATGGCTTTTTGGAAAAAAAGTGGTGATGGCGGCGAAGGGCTGCAATCGGGAATGACGCCGAGGGCGCTCGTGGCGGCGGTGCTGTGCATGCTGCTTGCCGGCATGTACACGCAGTATTCGATGGTGATACTCGGTGAGTACTACATGATCCCCGAGGCGGCGATGCCAATTCCCGCATTCAACGCCATACTCCTGCTCCTGCTGCTTGTGGGTGTCTTCGGGGCGCTTTTCAAGGTCCGCATACTGACCAAGGCGGAGATAGTCTGCGTCATGTTCGCCACGGTCATGTCCGTGCCGCTCATGACGCAGGGCTTCTGGCACCGGTTCATCGGCGTCACCTCGGCGCCGCTGCGCAACAACTCCTTCGACTACGTCGACGCCTACAGCGACACCTTCTGGCCCCATGGCCCGAATGTCCTTGAGGACGCGCTAGCGACCGAGGCCGGCAAGAGCGCGCAGCCCGACGGCGTCACATGGGGCGAGGTGGAATACGAAGAGGGCGAGAGCGCGGTCCTCCCGACGATCTCCAACCATGCCGCCGGCGACGAGCGCTACATCTCGTTCAACATCCCCGTCGTGCGCGGCGACCCCGGATCCATCGTCCCGGAGAACCCGCACCTCGTCAGCTTCCTTGCCCACACCGTGGATGACGAGGCCGAGACGGAGATAATCTGCCGCGCCTTCGTGGACGACAACCCGGCCCCGACCAAACTCGTTTCGGGCCGCCGTGCGGACAAGAAGACCTACCTCCATAAGAAGGGCTTCGTGCGCATGGGCATCTACGGCGTCATGCTGGGCGAGAACTGCCAGAGCAACGTCACGCTCCAGATCGGGATAAAGGGCAGAGGGTCGCTGACCATAGCGGACCCCAAGCTCATGAGCGTGCATGCGCTCGAGACGGCGTTCCGTGGGCGGAAGATGATTAAGGAGTCCGCCTACAACGCCCTGCCGCCGGAGGAGCGCCCCGCCGGCGTCGTCGTCAAGCCAGACAACATGTGGTCGCTGAAGGGCCTGACGTTCATCATCAAGGGCTACATCCCGCTTCGCGAATGGCTGGGGCCGGCGGCGGTGTGGGGTTCGTATCTCCTCCTCCTCTGCACGGCGTTCTTCTGCATGAACACCATGATGCGCAGGAAGTGGGCCGACAGCGAGCGGTATCCCATGCCCAACACGCGCATACCGCTTGCCATGATCGGCGTGGGCGACAAGGAGGACAGGCCGTTCGCCGCCATCTGGCGCAACAAGTACGCCTGGGCCGGACTTGTCTTCGCGCTCGTCTTCGGCTATCTGAAGGGCGGCAGCTACTACAACCCGCGCATCCCGGACCCGCATCTCTTCTTCTACGCCAACCACTACATCTCGAACCCCGTATTCGGCGGAATGTTCAACGTCCTGTGCGAGTTCTCGCTCTTCATCTGCACGGTGGCGATCTTCTTCGAGCTCAACGTGCTCCTGTCGATAGTGGTCGGGTTCTGGATCGCCCGCAGCTTCTACTTCATAGGCCACGTGACCAAGCTCGACATGTACTCCGGCTTCCCCTGGTTCGAGCAGCAGATGGTCGGCACGTACATCGGCTACTTCCTCGTGATCCTCTTCCTGTCCCGCAAGTACATCTGGGGGATAATCGCCGACGCCTTCAAGGGCAAGGAGCGCGACCGCGGCGAGCCGATGTCCGCGCGCGTCGCGCTGGTTCTGTTCATCCTCTGCCATTTCGGAGTGGCCGGATGGGCCGTGTACACCGGTTCCTCTGTCCTATCCATGCTGCTGCTCTTCTGCTTCCTGGTCGCGGTCGGCTTCATCGCCGCGAAGTACCGTGCGGAATGCGGCACGCCGTTCTGCTACTTCACGCCCTACAACGCCATGCTCTTCGTCGGCGCTTGTGGCGGCATGGCCGTATTCGGCACGCGCGGCATGCTCGCCTCGCTCATACTATCCGGCTTCCTCACGGTGACGGTCTTCTACCTCATCCCGGGAATGCAGTTCGAGGCCATCGAGATCGGGCGCAGGATGAAGATAAAGCCGAGGCACATCATCTACACCTGCCTCCTCGGACTGGCAGGCGGACTCTTCATCGGCGGCTGGGTCTTCCTCTCCAACGCCTACACCTACGGCGGAGACAACATCAAGTTCCAATGGGCATTCAACGGGCTCAACTGGTACCTCCAGAGCTACCGCACGACGCTCGGCAACGCGACGAGCGAGTGGATGAACGAGTCAGCCCAGGTCGTCACCGGCGGCGGCGCGGACTGGGGCACGCGTATGATGGGCATAAGCGGGGGCATAATGGTCGTCCTGGCCGTGCTGCGCCAGTTCTTCTCCGGCTTCTGGTTCCACCCGATCGGCTTCCTCCTCGGCTTCACGCACCTGAACGACGGCGCGAACTGGGGTTCGCTCCTGGCGGCATGGGCCATCAAGGCGCTTGTCCTCAAGTTAGGCGGGGCACGGGCCGTCCGCAACGGACTCTACCCGTTCTTCGTGGGCAGCTTCATAGGGTGCATAATCACCGTCATGACCTTCACGGTCTCCAATGGCGTGCTCGCGGCCATCGGATCGCAGCTCTTCTACCCATACTACCCCTGATATGCCGGCAGAAGACGCAATGGCTGATCCTCGGACGACGGCGCGCGCCGCCGCGGCGGACAGGGCGGCTAGACGGCGGCGCAGGCTTGCCATCCGGCGCGAGGCCCAGGACCGCATGGCGGACATCCACGGCACGCCATCGGGCAACGCACTCCATTCCCCGCGCGTGATCGGCGGAGCGGTGTTTCTGCTGATCGTCCTCGGCGTGCTGCTGGTGCGGCGCGTGTCGCATGTGGTGGAGGACGAGCGGCCATATCCCCATTACACCGCCATCCGCAGCCTCAACAACCTCGCGACCGCGCTCGGGCGATACCGCTTCCATGTGGGATCGTACCCTTCGGAGGCGCAGGGGCTGTCGGCGTTGATGAAGAACCCGGGCGAAGAGGGGTGGAACGGCCCCTATGTCATCCAGCTCAAGAGCGACCCGTGGGGGACGCCGTATGTATATGCGGTCGACGCCGACGGCAATGCGGATGTGTCGACCGCCGGTCCGGACTGCGTTCCAGGTACGCCGGACGACCTTCGCCCAGACCCCGACTCCTACGATCCCGGCACCGAATGGACAAACGGCTGGCTAAAGGTCGAGGACCGGTTGCCGCGCCTGGAACGGTTCTTCGACGATCAGGATGATCAATGAGGCATCACTCCCACTCTATCGTGGCGGGAGGCTTTGAGGAGATGTCGTAGACGACGCGGTTGATGCCGCGGACCTCGTTGATGATGCGGTTCGACATGCGGGCGAGGACATCGTATGGCAGGCGAGTCCAGTCCGCCGTCATCGCGTCGATGGAATCGACGCTGCGTATCACGCAGGTGTGCTCGTAGGTGCGCTGGTCGCCCATGACGCCGACGCTGCGCACGGGCAGGAGGACCGCGAAGGTCTGCCAGATGGACTTGTAGTTGGGGAGCTTGCGCACCTCCTCCTGGACGCGGAGGTCGGCCTGCTGGAGGAGGCGCACCTTTTCGGGCGTGACCTCGCCGAGGATGCGGACGCCGAGTCCGGGCCCGGGGAACGGCTGGCGATCGAGCAGTTCGGATGGAAGACCAAGTATGCGGCCTACGGCGCGCACCTCGTCCTTGAAGAGCTCGCGCAGCGGCTCGACGAGGTCGAACTTGAGGTCTGGCGGGAGGCCGCCCACGTTGTGGTGGCTCTTGATGGTCTGTGATGGCCCCTTTAGCGGCGAGCGGCTTTCGATGACGTCCGGGTAGATCGTTCCCTGCGCAAGGTAGCGGCAATGGCTGAAGCGCCTGGCCTGCTCCGCGAAGACGTCGATGAAGACGCGGCCGATGGCCTTGCGCTTGGCCTCCGGATCCTCGAGGCCCTTTAGCGCGGCGTAGAAACTTTCCCCCGCGCGGGCAATGGTGAGGTCGAGTCCGAGGCTTTTGCCGAACATCGCCTCGACCTCCTCCGCCTCGTTGGCGCGGAGGAGTCCGTTGTCGACGAAGATGCAGTGCAGGCGCTGGCCGATAGCCTTGTGAAGAAGAACTGCTGCGACGGACGAATCGACGCCTCCCGACAGACCGAGTACGACCTCGTCGTCCGCGATCGTCTCGCGAAGACGCTGGATCGTGTCGTTGGCCCATGAATCGAGATGCCAGTCGCGGTTGCAGCCGCACACGCCGAATATGAAGTTGCCTAGGATACGCGACCCGTGCTGCGTGTGGACGACCTCAGGATGGAACTGAAGCGCGTAGAAGCGGCGAGCTTCGTTCTGCATCGCCGCCAATTGGCATGTCGGCGACGAGGCGGTCGCGGTGAAGCCTTCGGGCATGGCGTTGACCTGGTCGCCATGGCTCATCCATACCGTGAGGGGGGAGGGGAGGTCATGGAAGAGGTGGCAGCCCCAGTTGATGTCGAGCTGCCTCTGGCCGTATTCGCGCTCCGCGCAGTGGCAGACCGAGCCTCCCAGCATCTTCGACATGAGCTGCATGCCGTAGCAGATGCCGAGCACCGGTATGCCAAGCGAGAAGATCTCCGGATCCGCCGTAGGCGCATCCTCGTCGAGGACGCTTTTAGGCCCGCCCGAGAAGATGACGCCTGTCGGCATGCGCTCGCGCAGCGCGGCTGCCGTCGTGTTGTACGGCACTATCTCCGCATAGACCTCCATCTCGCGTATGCGGCGCGCTATGAGCTGTGTGTACTGCGATCCGAAATCGAGGACCGCTATCCATTGCCGTGTCTGCATTGCTACCTCGCTGGGAATGACATCTCGATTCTACCAAACGCATGCGGATCGCATGGTGGGGATCGATGGTGTTGTTATCCGGCTAGAAGTCCAGATCCAGCAGTGCTGGCTCGTCCTGGGGCTCCGCTTCAGGGGGTGCGCTTGGGGCTGGGCTCGGGACCTTCTGCGAGATGAGGTCGTCGCGCAGCTTCACCGGGGGCGGCGCCGTCCGCAGTATGGGGTCGGCTCTCAGCTCCACTGGCGTGCCCTCCACGGTGAGCCTTCCGGGGGCGGCCAGGAGTGAGCCTACGGACTTCCAGTCCTTGTCGAAGAAGGTGACGATTCGCGGTGTGGTTCCGTCGTTGTATGCCATGAGGGTGCGGCGGCCGTCCTTGACGAATGCGCGGGCGCATGGGTGGTCGGCGCGTACGGAGAAGTCTGGCGCGCCGAAGTCGAGCGAGCTGTGGATGGCCCAGTAGGCCATGTGCGCCGTATCGGGATTGACGGCGGCTCCGAGGCCCTTCTCTCGGAGGCGGTCGAATACCTCGGCCGCCTGGGCCGGGTCGTGGCGCCGGAGATACGAGAGGAAGACGTTGCCGAGCGATGCGTCGCCCACGCATGGTGTCTCGTTGCCGGCCTTGTCGCGCCCCTTCTCGAACCAGCCGCCTATCTCCTTGTGCGCCCACATCTCCTCCCAGTCCCATTTGGCGAAAGCCAGGTCTTCGCTGAGATAGTCGAGGGCTGGCGTGTCGGGCAGCCACTGGATGGCGTGCATCCATGCTGGGTCTCCGGTGAAGAAAGTCCACCATCCTACGCCGTGGCATGTGAGGTTGCAGCAGTAGGGGTGCTTGTAGCGCGAGCGGTCTATGTTTTCTCGGTCGCGGTCGAACCAGTATTCGGCCACGGTACGCGAGCCCATTGCGTAGCCGAATATGCCGACGTCGCGCATGGCGTTGTCGCCGAGGGCGATGCCGAGGAGGTAAAGGCCTCCCCAGCCTTGCATAGCCTCGGAGGACGATTCCTGTCCGTTGCCGTTTCCATCGCCCATGCCACCAGCGAAGGAGTGGCCTGCCCAGGGATCGAAGGTGCGGAGGAACGGAAAGTGGGTGTCGCCGCGCTCCCAGTTGGCGTAGTCCTTTGCGACGAGGCGGAGCATGGGGCCGTACTTCTGCGCGAAGTCGGCGTCCGCGAGACAGAGAAGGGCGCCGGCGTAGGTGAAGTAGCCGTAGTGGAAGTGGTGGTCGTTGAAGGTCTCGGAATCGTAGCTTGGCGATATGCCGACGAGGCCGCCCCAGCGCGGGACGTAGGCGAAGAAGTGGCGCTCCTCGCCCGGCGTGTAGGTGAGCCAGTCCTCGAAGCGTTCGCGGAGGCGGGCGCGGGCCTTTTCGAAGATCGCCGTTTCGCCAAGTTCGCGCGCGGCCATCATTGCGAAGGTCATTTGGAGCAGTCCCTTGCCGCCCCAGTATGTGTCGCCGCCGAAGGTGCCGCGCTCCGCGTAGTCGGCGAGGAGGTCGCGGAACAGTCCGCGAGATGAGGTCATCTCGCGGCAGGATGGGGGCGGGGCTGGAGGCGGCTCGGAGCCTGTTGCGGATGGGGACGTGGCTGAAGGCGGCTCGGAACCGGTTGTGGACGGGGCGGGAGGTTGCTCGCGGAAGGATGCCGTGATGGCCCAGTATGGGAGCATTCCGGGGAAGGGGTAGGTGATCTCCAGCGCGTTGCCGGCGGCGACACGCTGCTGGCCGCGCGGCGTCTGCCATACTAGCTTGTCGAGGCACTTGAACCCGAGTCGCGTCTTCTTGAGATGGTGCGGTAGGAAACCCTGGAGCGCCACCGGCCCTACACTCTTCCCCGCTCCCTCGTCTCCATTTCCTCTTCTCAAATCCTCGGTTTTGACGCGCCAGACCGTGGAGACTTCCGCCTTGGCCTGATCATAGCGCCAATCGACGCGGGTTTCGCGGATGATAGCCGTGGCATAGGGCGAAAGCGTGGCGTAGGCGGCTTCATCAGGCAGGAGCCCTATGGCGATCCACGATCCGCCGTCCGTCTTGCCGCGCCAGACGCCGTAGAGGTCGTCGCCGATTGCGAAGATCTCGCCGCCGTCGGGCTGGCTTCGCTGTTCGACAAGCGGGCTGTCTTCGCCGGCATCGGCGACGACGAAAAGGTCCACGCCGCGTGACTCGACCCAAGTGAATGGGGAGCCGTGGACGAGCGTCGTCTTGACAATCCGTTCCCCGTCCTCTGTTCCCCGTTCCCTCAACTCTATTTCGATGTCCCAGTCATGCCAGTCGTCCACAAGGGCGGCATCCGGCAAGAACGGTCTGGTGCTGGCGGCGAAGACGCGCAGCGCCGAACGCTCGCGCAGCTCCGTGCCGTCGTCGTTCCAATGCTTCGGAAAGGCGACGCGGACGCCATTCTCGCCGATGCGCACCTTGGCCGGGTAGCTCCAGAGGTTACCGGTCCATTGGGAGACGAGGGCGTCGGTCCACCAGTCGTTCGTAGGTATCGGCTTGCCGGTGTTGCGTCCCGTCATGTGGACGGGACGTGTCTGCATGAAGAGGCTTTTGTCGCCCGGATGGCCCTGGTACTTGGCAAGGCGCGTTGGCTCGTGCGAGGCGAACGACCCCGCGCCACATTTGACCGCCTCCTGGGCAAGCAGAGCGGGTACGACGGCGAGCGCCAGGATGAAGGGCGCCTTCGCCATGCGCTACCGCATGAGGATGAAGGTCCCGCCCTTGGCGACCTCGAGCGTACCTTCGCCGCCTTGAGGCCGGCGCAGGCGTGGCGGCGGATGCGCTCGACGGCGCGGACGATCCTCCAGTCGTTGGAATTGACCACGCGCGTCGATTGGCGGCGGACGAGGGCCAGAGGGCCGAACGAGAGGCGACGTGGCTTCAGCTTTGGATTAGCTACGGCTTCGGCTAGCAGATCCGTCGCGAGGCGTCCGGCCTTGACGAAGTCGATCGAGATCGAGGATAGAGTGGGGATCTGGTTCTCGCAAATGAGCTCGTCGTCGACGACGCCGATAAGCGCGGCGTCGCGCGGCGACTCCAGCTTCGCGATGTCGAATGCCGCCGCGACCTGGCGCGCGACATAGTCGTTTGCCGCGAAGACGCCGATGCGGCGCGGCATCCGCGCAAGCCGTTCTGCGAGGCGCTTCTGAAGCTCCAGCTCCTCGCTCCACGGCTCGTCGATGATGGTGCAGTCAAATCCGTCGGCGGCTAGGGCGTCTTGGAAGGCGTCGGCCCGCGATATGCTCCATCCCGTACGCTCGCGCCAGCCGACGAAGACGAAGGCTTCGCATCCGGCGGAGACGAGTTCCTTTGCCGCGAGTGAGGCGATCGCATTGGCATCGCTCTCGACGGCTAGGCACGGGCGGGAGAGCGTCTTTGGATCGGGATCGAGGAAGACGGTCGGTATGCCGCGCTTTGGGAGCTGTGGCGGCGACGCCAGCCCGCTGCACTCCAGTATGCATCCGGCCGGCTTCCATGTCGCGAAGAAGTCCGAGAGCGGTCTCGCGGTACGTTCGCGTTCGATTTCCACGACTCTCCAGCCATAGCGCCTCGCCTGCGAGAATACGCCGGACACCTTGGCGATCA
>JAFSZJ010000026.1 GCA_017458965.1 Kiritimatiellia bacterium
ATTATCTATTATCTGCCGCGCCGCTTGCGGCGCGGCCTTCGGCTATCTGCGCCTCAAGCGAGGCGACATCGTCGGCGGCGATTGCTTCGCGGAAACGGGAAAGGCGCCCAATGAAGCGGTCGAGGACGGGGACAAGGGCATCGCGGTTGAGCGTGAACAGCTCGGCCCAGAGAACCGGGTCCGGGGCGCCGACGCGGGTCATGTCGCGGTAGCTTCCGGCGGAGAAACCGTCATGAAGCGAGGCAAGCTCGTCGCGTAGGTACGCCGAAGAGATCACATGGCACAGCTGGCTTGTGAAGGCGATCATCTCGTCATGGTGCGCGGGATCGGTCACGACTGTGCGTGCAAAGCCAGCATCCGCGAACACGGCGCGGAGGGTGTCGAGGACGGCGTCAGGAGTGCCGGGATCGGGCGTCAGGAGCATCGACGCGCCCTTGAAAAGATCGGCATCGGAGTTCGCGTAGCCGCCGACGGCCTTGCCGGCCATCGGATGGCCGCCTACGAAGGTGAAGCGTCCGCCAAAGACGCCGCGCTCGCGGAGCGAGGCAATGACCGCGCCCTTGACGCCGCATGTGTCCACAACGATCGCGCCGTCGCGGAACTCCGGGGCATGAAGGCAGATCCAATCCACGGCCGTCTTAGGGGCGAGGGCGACGATGATGAGATCGGCGTCCTCGACTCGGACGACATCGCCCTTGTCGAATCCGACGACATCATGTCCGGCGCGTGTCAGCGCCTTATGGAACGAGCCGCCTATCAGCCCCATTCCCGCAATCGCGATGGTCGCTTCGCGACGAAGTTTGGGCGCGTCCGAGGTTGGGCCGCCTGACGGCAGCGAGGTTTTGGCGTCGAAGCCGCCGAGGTTTGGCTGCTTCGCAGCGAGGTTTGGCCGCTGGCGCGGCGAAAACTCAGCATTTGTTGTCATAAAACTTCCTTAAACTTCAAGCGGCGCCAGCCGCTGAAACCTCAAGCGGCGTTAGCCGCCGCCTAGTGCTCCGCGTAGGCGCCAAGGAAGGTGAAACGCTCTATCTCCGGATCCGTGGAGAGCTCCGCGAGAAGGCTCTGCACGCTCGGCGACATCGGATCGGCCTCGAAGTCGAAGGTGAACATGAACTCGAAGTCCATGCCCGGGACAGGGCGCGACTCGAGCTTAGTGAGGTTCACGCCCACGGACGAGAAGCGCGAGAGGATGTTGCTCAGCGAACCTGGACGATGCGGCAGGCTCATCATGATGGATATCTTGCGTGCGTCCGGGTATATCTCCAGGTCCTTTGAGATGCAGATGAAGCGCGTGAAGTTATGCGGTGTGTTGGAGACGTTCCCCTCGACCACGGAGAGGCCGTACAACTCCGCGCACGCGCGGGACGCGATCACGGCGAGATCGCGTCGCGGCGAGGCGGCCACCTCCCTTGCGGCGACGGCGGTGTTGGAAGCCGAGGTCGGCTTGATCGCCTTGTGCGCGTTGAGGAAATCCGAGCATTGCGAGAGCGCCTGCGAGTGGCTCACAACCTCGCGGATGTCAGCCAGCGCGACACCCTTGGGCGCGAGCAGCGCATGGGCGATCTTCTGCCTGAACGCGCGGACGATTCGGAAGTGATGCCGGACCATGAGGTCGTAGACGGCCGTCACGGAGCCGGCGAGAGAGTTCTCTACAGGTAGGATGCCGTAGCGGCACATGCCCTTCTCTACAGCGTTGAAGACATCCTCAAAGGAATTGAAGAAGAGGATGTTGGGTATCCGGAATATCGACGACAGAGCCTGCTGCGAATATGCGCCGTCCGCACCCTGGCAAGCAACCGTGGCCATCTCCGGGAAGGCCGCGGGGGTGCTTGCCGCCGCGGAACGGATCTCGGCGCAAAGCGGCGCGTCGCCTCCGAGCAGAGCGCGCTGACGCGCGCGGGAGACGGCGAAGACGGTGTCGTACAGGTAGGCGACGTCCGACGCCATCTCCGGTCCCGCCTTCTCGGCAAGACGCGTCACGATCTCACGCTCCCTGGCCGGCGCGAAGATCGGCGCCCCGCTTCCCTTCTTGGCCTCGGCGATCCGCGCCGAAGCCGCAAGGCGGCGCGTGTAGAGATCGACGATCTGATCGTCGATGGCGTCGATTTCGGAACGAATGGATGCGATTGTGTTCATAACCACCACACTACCTAACCACCACACTACCTAACCACCACACTACCTAACCACCAAACCAAGCTATCGACAGGCGAACGGCCTGATGGACTGGACGACCTTCATGGTCTCGGCGAACATCTCAGGGGTCTGGGACTGGGCGCCATCGCACTTGGCATGCGGCGGGTCATTGTGGACCTCGATGATCAGGCCGTCGGCGCCGATGGCGGTCGCTGCCACCGCGAGCGGGTGGACGAGACGAGCGACGCCGGTCGCATGCGACGGGTCTATGACTACCGGCAGATGCGACAGGCGGTGAAGGACCGGAACAACCGTGAGGTCGATGGTGTTGCGCGTGGCCGTCTCGAACGTGCGGATGCCGCGCTCGCACAGGATGACGTTGGGATTGCCGGACGCCATGATGTACTCGGCGCTCATGAGGAGCTCCTGCAATGTCGAGCTGAGGCCGCGCTTGAGCAGGATCGGCTTCCTCGTCGAACGCCCGACCTCCTTGAGCAAATCGAAGTTCTGCATGTTGCGGGCGCCGATCTGGATTACATCGACGTCGTCGAAGAGCTCGAGCTGCTCCTGGCTCATCAGCTCCGTCACGATGGGAAGCCCCGTCTCCTTCTTGGCTACGAGCAGCATGTCGAGACCGGCCTTGCCAAGCCCCTGGAAGGAATATGGCGAGGTGAGCGGCTTGAAGGCGCCGCCGCGGAGCAGCGTCGCGCCCGCCGCCTTGACGGCTTTGGCTATGCCGACGACCTGCTCCTCGGACTCCACGCTGCACGGACCGGCTATGACCTGGAAGTTGCCGCCTCCGATCGGGTGTCCGGCGCAGTCGATGACGGAGTCGTCAGGGTGGAACTTGCGATTCGCGGCCTTGTACGGCTCCTGGATGCGCTGGACCGACTCGACGACGTCGAGCGCCTGGACGAGATCGATGTCGATGTGCGACACGTCGCCGACGCACCCTATGAGCGTCACGTGCGAGCCGACCGAGACATGAGGGTCGATGCCCTGGCTGCGCAGCCATGCTAGAAGGCTCTCAAGCCTTGCCTGCTCCGTGCCCTGTCTGATTTGAATGATCATGTTGCTGCTCCTTGGTGTCCGTCAAATGAAAAGGACCCCGCCTTTCCTTGGCGGGGTCCTCTTGCGTCTGAAAGTGCCGTATGCCGATCAACGCGCCGAAGAACCCCGCCCATCCCAGGCGAAGTAAAAGCCGAAATAAAAGCCGAAGTTGGCGTGGTCGATCTGCATTTTCGGTGAAGATTGTATTGAAGGGATGCGACACCGTCAAGAAAAAACAGGAGCCGCATCAGCCCTCCCCTACCCTACAGCTTGACGCGGATGCCGACAGTGGCGCTGACGTCGTTCTTCTCGTTGCCGTCGCCGGGAAGGCTGTTGTAGCGGTCCTTGATGACGAAGCGGAGGGTGAGCATGTCGTTCAGCGGGCTCTCCACGCCGGCCTCGGCGTTGAAAAGGTACTTGTCGCCATCATCGAGCGCCGGCAGGTACTCTGCGCTTTCCCAGACCTTGGCTCCGCCGGCGAACGAGTACTCGAGCGTCTCGGCGATGCGGCCCATCGTGTAGTACTCCGTCTCGCCGTCGATCTTCTCCCACATCGGGGCGACGCCTACCTCAAGACGGATCGTGGCCGCGTCGGACTTGAAAAGATCGACCGCCACGCCTGCGCCCACCATCGCCCGGTAATCAACATCGGCGATCTCGTCCGCGAAAATCGAGGCGTTGAGATACACGGAGAAGGGATCGTCAACCGTGAAGAGGATCTTGCCTGCCGCCTCTCCGTTCTTGGCCGTCGTCTCCTCGGACTTGGAGGTCTTCTTCTCCCCGTTGGCGTCCGTTGTCTCCTTGGTGACCGAAGTGCGCGTTATGGTGCCGTTGGCGCCGAGCTTGTACTCGCCGACGTCCTCGATGACGTTCTTGTACTCGATGGCGGCGTTTCCGCTTTTGTCCTCGGTGTTGCCGTCGTTGAAAGCGCCGCCGATGGTCAAAGAGAACTCCCGCTTCGGCGCCTCTTCCTCAGCGAACAAGGCCGTGGAAGCTGCGGCGATGGCGGCCGCGATGATGATGGATTGCCTGATGCCCATGATGAATGATCCTTCGAACGTGAATGATTATGCATATGATGATACCACATTTCGTGCGCGACGGCGCGGTTTCTGGTACAATTCTACTTGTGGCGCTGCGGTGGCGTCATGCCGCGCCAGGGGCTGCGCGAACTCTCCAGGTGTGGTACGATATCTGCTTGCTGGCCATGCTGGCATTCGATTTTCAACGACAAGGAGTCACAGGACATGCTCGGAATACTCATAGATGGCGGTGCGATGATGGTGCCCCTTCTCATCTGCTCGATCACCGCGATAGCGATCATCATAGACAGGGCGCGCGCCTTCCGCGCCGCGAACGTCGATTTCGCGGCGTTGCGCGCGACCGTCCGCGAGTGCCTTGCGAAAGGCGACATCGACGGCGCCATGGACGCATGCGCAAAGTCCTCAGGCCCCGTGGCCGCGACCATGCTCACCGGCCTCCAGCGCTACAGCCGCATGAAGGCGCGTGGCCGCACGATGATGGAGATGCAGTCCACGGTCACGAAGACGATGGAGGACTACGCTCCCAAGGCCATCCACGGACTTGAGAAGCGCCTCAACGCCATGATCCTCATATCCGGCATCTCGCCCCTCATCGGCATGACCGGAACCGTGACGGGCATGATCAGCTCCTTCAACGCGATGGCGGCCGCCGCAGGTCTCGACGCCGGAGCCGTTGCCGGGGGCATCTCCGAGGCGCTCATAACGACGGCCGCAGGCCTCATCATCGCGATCCCGGCCGTTGTCGCCTACAACTACTTCACCAACCGCATCGAGGTCTACAACATGGCCATCGAGGCGGGGATAACCGACATCGCCGAGGCGATCGAGGAGGCCTAGCCGAAATGAAGAAGAAGGAGCGCAGAGAGGCGACGATGGACGTGTCCTCGTTCTCGGACATCGCCAACCTCCTCATCATCTTCTTCATCCTCACGACCTCCCTCGCCCACCCCTTCGGCAAGCTTCTCCAGATGCCGTCGGCGGCGACGCCGGAGGACAACTCCCAGAAGGCGCCGAAGATCCCGACGATCAACCTCATGGCCGACCGCATCGTCTATACGGAGGGCGAAGGCGCCGAGCGAGAGATCACTCCCAACGAACTCCACGCCGAGCTTCTAGGGAAGAACCTGCACTCCAAGCCTCAGAACGACAGGCTTGTCATGCTCGAGGTGGCCGAGGAGGTCGCGTACCAGCGCTACTACGAGGTAGTGACAATGGTATCCGAGGCCGGTGGAGTGGTGGCCATGATCGGCGACTAGCCGGAGGCTCAAGGGATGATACGCCGCAAGAAAAGGATGTCGCTGATAGTGCCCACCTCGTCGATGGGCGACATAGCGTTCCTCCTCATCATCTTCTTCATGCTCGCCTCCACCTTCATGAAGAGCGGCAACGTGCAGGTGGAGAATCCGACGTCCGATTCCATCGAGGCGCAGGAGTCGCCGATGGTCGAGGTGATCGTGGATGCGGACGGGGCGATCTGGATGGGCGGCGTCGTTTCGAGCGTCGCGGAGGTCGGCATGGCCTGCAGGATGCAGGCGGAGCAGCTGCGCGAGTCGCCGGTTCACCTCAAGGTGGACCGCAACCTCAAGCGCAAGGACTACATGCCAGTCATAGAGGCGATCAGCGAGGCCGGTGTGAAGATGATCCTCACCGGCGACAAGGAGAACTAGGAAATGGCCAGCAACGAAACAAATCCCGACGGGCTTCTCAAGGACATCAACAAGTCGATCCTGGCGAAGGCCATCGTCATAGCCCTCGTCGCCCATGCGATAGTCGTATTCGGTACGTCCTTCTCGCTCTACCGCGACTGGGCGCAGTACGGCGTGAAGTCCCCATCCGCCATCAAGAACCAGAAGAAGGAGGAACGCCTTGCGGCTGAAAAGGCGGCCCGCGACGAGGAGATCAAGCGCAAGGCCGACGAAGCCGCCGCCCTCTCCTCCAACGCCGTTCCCGCCAAGGCGTCAGCTCCCGCAGCGGCCAAGCCGGCCGAAGCATCCGACGGCGCAAAGGGCGCGTCCGGCCAGGTCAAGCCTCCGGAGATCCAGCCCCTCGACCGCCCGTCCACAGACGATCTCTCGCTCGACGACATCGGACTCTAGCCGCGACGGAGCCAAGAGGTTCATTTGGCAGCAACACCGAAAAAGAAGAGCAGAAAGGCAACGTCCGCCGACAACGAGACGATCCTTCAGGCGCACACTCTGATGCTGGGGAGCGGACGCGATGGCAACACCATCCGCGTCCGCAAGACCAAGCTCCTCGTGATAAGCGGCCCCCTGCAAGGCAAGGAGTTCGTGATCGGCGACGAGGAGTTCTCGATAGGCTCCGGCCCGAGCAACGACCTCGTCGTCGCCGACTCCACCGTGTCGAAGCGCCACTGCGAGATATCCGTCGCCGACGGCGGCTACCAGATACGAGACCTCGAAAGCACCAACGGCACCTACGTCCAGGGCGTACGCGTCTCCTCCGCCTTCCTCAACCCAGGGGCGGAGTTCCGCATAGGCAAGACGCACATCATCTTCTGCCCGCTTCAGGAGGCGCGCGAGATACCGCTCAGCGCCAGCGAATCCTTCGGCGCGATGCTTGGCCGCTCGACGGCCATGAGGCGCATATTCCACATCGCCGAGACATACGCCCCGACCGACGCCACCGTGATGATCACCGGCGAGACCGGCACCGGCAAGGAGGTCCTTGCCGAGGAGATCCACAAGCACAGCCCCAGGGCGCGGCGGCCGTACGTCGTCATAGACTGCGCGTCGATGGCGAAGGAGCTTATCGAGAGCGAGCTTTTCGGCCATGTCCGCGGGGCCTTCACCGGCGCGAACGCCGACAGACCGGGCGCGTTCGAGACGGCCGACGGCGGCACTGTCTTCCTCGACGAGATCGGCGACCTAGCCCCTGAACTTCAGCCAAAGCTTCTGCGCGTCCTCGAAAAGCGCGAAATCCGCCGCGTCGGCGACAACCGCGTCCGCAAGATAAACGTCCGCATCATCTGCGCGACGAACCGCCGCCTTGAGGAGGAGGTCAACGCCGGACGCTTCCGCGAAGACCTCTACTACCGCCTTTCCGTCGTCCGCATCGAGCTTCCGCCGCTCCGCCGCCGCAAGGAGGACATCCCGCTTCTCGCGAAGGCCTTTCTCGAGAACATGCATGGCAAGGGCGCCATGTCACAGGTCCTCCATTTCGACGAGACCATGGACCTCTTCAAGCGCCATGACTGGCCGGGCAACGTCCGTGAGCTGCGCAACCTTCTTGAAGTCGCTTTCTACGCCTCGCAAAGGCCTGTCGATCTAGGCGCGTTCCTTGGTCTGGGACGCTTTCTCCCCGCACTCGACGACGATATGGCGTGATTACATGAAGCACCTATCCTTAGACGGCGTCTGGCGTGTCAATATACCTGGACGCACGAGGTCCATCCAGGCCATAGTCCCTGGATGCCTTCATTCCGACCTCATGGAGGCCGGGATACTAAAGGATCCTGCGTACCGGGACAACATCGCCGCCGGGAGGGTCGGCGTAGAGCCATGCGCGACGTATTCGCGCGAGTTCGTCCTGAACAACGTCGGCGAAAGCGGGCGCGTGTATCTTAGCTTCCGAGGTCTGGACACGTTCGCCACGATATCGGTGAACGAAGCCGTAGTGGGCAAGACGAACGACATGTTCCACCGCTGGCGTTTCGACATAACCTCCTTTGTGCATGCCGGCATGAACAAGGTCTCCGTAGCCTTCGATTCGCCTGTGTCGGCAATGGAGGCGGGGGACTCCGCCAGGCATCTCGAGACCGGCTCGCCGCAGGATGGGCATCCTGGCTTCATGTACGTCCGCAAGCGCAAATGCGACTTCGGCGCCCCCAGCATCCCTTCCATGCCGACGGTCGGCATCTGGCAGGACGTTCGTGTGGAATTCGCCGACCGCGCGGTCATCGACAACACCCTCCTCTCGCAGCGGATGGAAGGCGGCACGGCCATAATAGACATCGACGTCTCCGCGACGTTCTTCGCCGAGCTTCCCAACCCGGAGCTGGTTGCCCACGCGCTCACGCGCGGTTCGGTCGTGGCCGAGACGCGCGCGCCGGCTACGCGAACCGGCGGACACATCACCCTGGCCATACCTGACGCCCGCGTCTGGTGGCCGTGCGGCATGGGCGAGCAGCCTCTCTACGAGATATGCGTCGATATCGCCTCCGGCGGTGAAACGATCGATTTCGCATCCCGCCGCATAGGCATCCGCAGCTTCGAGGTGGCCGAGAGGGACGTCGGCGATGGCAATCGGGTCTTCCGCGTCATCGCCAACGGACGTGACATGCTCGTGAGGGGATCGACTTGGCAGACGCCGGACATCCTTGCCTCGCGCCCCGGCCGCGTCGAGTACGCCCGTCTGGTCAAGTCGGCCGCGCTCGCCGGCGTCAACATGCTGCGCGTCCCAGGCTACGGGACGATCGAGAAGGATTACTTCTACGACCTCTGCGACGAGTACGGCGTCTGCGTATGGCAGGACTTCATGTTCTCCGACGCCGCATACCCGGTCCATGACGAAAACTTCGTGAAAAAGATCTCGGACGAGGCCTCCGAGGTGGTGCAGCGGCTATCGACCCACGCTTGCCTCGCCCTATGGTGCGGCGGTGACAGACTTCTTGCGCATGTGGCCGATGAGTCCGCGTCGGACGGCGCCGCGTCATCGGCGAAGATGTCGCGCAACGACTACGACCGCATGTTCGAAGGCATCCTGCCCGACATCGTATCGCGCCTCGCCCCTGGAACTCCGTACATCCCGGAGGCCATCGCGGACGGCCTGAGAGCGGCTGCAGATCCAACGGCCGCGACCACTGCCGCGCCGGCGTCCTTCGTCACCTCGTTTGGCTTCGACACGCTACCATCGCGCCGCCGCCTGTCCGACGCCCTCCTGCCGGAGGACATGGACTTCGCTTCGCCTGTGCTTCTTGCGCATGCGCCTAAGGATCGGCTCGACGCCATACTCGACTCCTCGAAGTCGCTTTTCGGCGAGGCCGCTAGCTTCGACGACGCGCTTATCCTCGCCCAGCTCTCCCAGGCCATATCCTGCAAGGCCCTCTTCGACCGGTGGCGGAGAATGGGGCCGCGTTTCGGCGGCGCGTTCCTGTCCAGGTTATCCGACTGCTGGCCGAGCATCGACCAGGCGTCGCTGGACGCAGGCGGCGCGTGGCGCTGCCTCCACCATTTCATGCGCCGCTTCTACGCCAACCTCGCCGTCACGGCGGTTCCAAGCGTCAAGAACGGGACGCTGGACGTGTTCGTCCATAACGACTCCGCCTCGCCGATCACGGGCCGCATATCCTGGCACATGGTCGATACGGCTGGCCGGGTCTGGCGCGAAGCGGGGCGCGAGATAACCGTCCCTCCGGGTGGTCCGCGCCACCTGGGCGTGATAAAGCTCGGCGACATCCTCGCCAAGGTCGGTCCACGCAAGTTGCTGGTCTTTCTGCGGCTCGTCGCCCAGGACGGCTTCGTCTTCGCCTCCGATTGCGTGCGCTTCGCCAAGCCGAAGGACCTGCTGCTTGAGGACCCTCTAACCCGCCACGAGGCACGCAAGCATGACGACCACAGCTATGACGTGGTCATCGACGCCCAGAAGCCGACGCCATGGTGCTGGATCGAGTTCCCGCCTTGCGCGGCGCGATGCGACGACAACTTCTTCCCGCTCCTGCCAGGCAAGCCTGTCCGCATCCGCGTGACGCCCATCGACAACTTCACGCTGCCGGACTTCCTCCGCGCGCTGCGCGTCCGCAGCGTCTTCGATGCAATGGTTCGCCGCTAGAGCGGTCGGTCACGTTTTCTGGTAGAATAACAATCGTCGTTTTCCACCAACCAACAACCAAAGGACAGAACATGAAGAAGTGCATGATTGCATTGACCGCGGCCATATCCGCCTCCCTCATCCTTTCCGGATGCGGCGACGCCGATTCCGCCGCCCAGAAGACCGACGGGATCATCTCCGGCGCCAAGTCCGCCGTGGAGTCCGTCGCGGACAAAGCCGCTGAAGCCGCCGAAGCCGCAAAGGATGGCATCGCCGATGCCGCAGAGGCCGCCAAGGAGGCTGCCGGCGCCGTGGCCGATAAGGCCGTGGAAGTGAAGGATGCCGTCGCCGAGAAGGTAGCCGAGGTCAAGGAAGCCGTGGCCGATAAGACCGAGGAGGCCAAGGAAGCCGCCGCTGAAGCCAAGGACGCCGCTGCCGAGAAGGCCGCCGAGGTCAAGGAAGCAGCCGCCGAGAAGGCCGAGGAGGTCAAGGCTGAGGCAGTTGACGCCGCCGCGGCAGTCGCGGACAAGGCCGAGGCCGCAGTCGCCGCTGTCGCGGCCGCCGCGACCGCAGCCGTCAACGCCCCCGCCGCCGGCACGATCCGCATGATCACCGAAGCCACCTTCCCGCCCTACGAGTTCCGCCAGGGCAAAGAGGTCGTCGGCATCGACGTCGAGATCTGCAAGGCCATCGCCAAGGCTCTCGGCAAGGAGCTGAAGATCGAGGACGTCGAGTTCGACTCCGTTCTCCCGTCGCTCATCGCTGGCAAGGCCGAGCTTGCCGCCGCCGGCATCACGGTCACCGAAGACCGCAAGATGCAGGTCGATTTCTCCGTCCCTTACGTCCGCACCGGCATCGTCTTCATCTTCGCCAAAGACAAGCCCTTCGAGAAGGCCGACGACGCCAAGGGCAAGAAGATCGGCGTCCAGAACGGCACGACGAGCGCCGATTTCGTCCGCGAGACCCTCGGCCAGGAGCCTGACATGTTCGACTCCCCCGCGAGCGCCTTCGCCGCCCTCAAGGCCGGCAAGGTCGATGCCGTCATCGCCGACATCGATCCCGCCAAGGCCGTCATCAAGGGCCAGGACGGCTACGACATCTCCGATCTCCTCACGGTCGAGGAGTACGCCGTCGCCATCAAGAAGGGCCAGCCCGAGCTGCTCGCCACCATCAACAAGGTCATCGAGGGCATGAAGGACTCCGGCGAACTCGACAAGATCACCGACGAGTGGACCGCCAAGGCCGATGCCGCGGCAGCCGCCGAGGAAGCCGCCAAGCCTGCCGAAGAGGCCAAGCCCGCCGATGCCCCGGCCGCCGCTCCTGTCGTTGCTCCAGTCGAAAAGTAGTAGACCTTAGGCAGCATGAACATGCATTCCCGCCGCAAGACCTACGTCGGATGCGCAATCGCCGCCCTGCTTTTCGCGGGCGGCGCATTGTCGTCCCTTGCCCAGGACTCGGACGCCGCGCCTGTCGAAGGCGAGGCATCCGGCGGCGGGGATCATGTTTCCGTTTCAGTCGATGCGCCCGCGACGCGGGCGCTCGATCTTTCTCGTTCCGAAAGCGACGAGCGCGTCGTCTATGACATCACGCTCGAAGTTCCGGGGCGCAAGATACCGCTTACGGCCCGCCTCCCGCTCGAGGCCGGGCAGGATGCCGCTACGCTGACGCTTTCCGTCCAGGAACGCGAAGGGCGCAGGACCTCCACCATTTCCCTCCCCGACAATCCCGACGGTTCCCCGTCGGATGTCCCGCGCCTTCGTCTCGGCCTTTTCTCCGGCGAGCCGGTCGAGGTGCGCCTTGTCCGCAAGGACGCCGCCGACGAGGCGGCATATTCGCTGGAGATCACCAACGGCGCCGAAGGTGACTTCACCATCTCCACCGACACTCTTCAATTCGCCGCCGGACAGTCCGAGGCGCTCTTCACCGTCACCGCCAATCCGTCGCGTCTGGAGACGCTCGAATTGCGCGCTACCCGCATCGGCGACGAGGGCGATCGTCTGCGTCTATCCTTCCCCGTGAGGCGCGGCCCGCTTGCGGCCTTCGAGAACAATTTCTACGTCTGCTTCATCAAGAAGATTCCATTCGGCACACGCGAGGTGCGCACCGTCGGCCCCGACGGTAAGGAGACCGTCGTGCGCGAGACCCTCTACAAGGGTCGCTGGCACTACATAACCAATGGTCTCCGCAACACCCTTACAGTGGCCCTCTGCGCGGTGTGCCTCGGCGCCGTCCTCGGCTTCATCTTCGCGGTCATCCGCGCCACCCACGACAAGCATGGGCGGCTCGTCGTCCTCAACGCCATAGCCAAGCTGTACATAACCGTAATCCGCGGCACCCCGATGACGGTCCAGCTCCTCATCGCCTACTTCATCATCTTCTCCAATCTCAACAACAAGGTCCTCGTCGCCATCCTCGCATTCGGCTTCAACTCCGGCGCGTACGTGGCGGAGATCATCCGCGCCGGCATCGTCTCCATCGACGAGGGGCAGATGGAGGCCGCCCGCTCGCTCGGCCTCTCCTATCCGCAAGGCATGTGCCGCATCGTCCTCCCCCAGGCCATCCGCAACATCCTTCCGGCCCTTGGCAACGAGTTCATCGTCATGCTCAAGGACACGTCTATCGCGTCCTTCATCGGCCTTGACGACCTAGCCCGCGGCGGTTCAATCATCCGCTCCCAGACATACCAGGCCTACATCCCCTTCCTCGCCGTCGCGCTCATATACCTGATACTCGTCATGATCTTCTCCAAGCTCCTTACACGGCTTGAGAAGCATCTGCACCGCACATCCGGCGGGGAATAGCGGCTGCAACAGGCGGTGTTGTGCATTGTCGAAAGGGTTGCCGCACACCAGCCAGCGCATCTTACGCAAGGTGAGCTGTTTGATGTAACGGCAGCGACTTGATGGGCAGCAAATACATGTCCTTTATCTCGCAAAGAGAGGCGCTGATAGCCCTGAACATGACGCAGGGCATGGGCGCCATCACAGCAAAACGGCTGATAGAGCATTTCGGTTCCGCGGTCGCCGCGCTGTCCGCGACGGCTGACGACCTGGCAGCCGTTCATGGCATAGGACTCGCGAAGGCGGAACGCTTCGTCGAGGAGTTCCGCGCCAAGGATCCGGTCGCCGAGGAGAACCATGCGCGGAAATGCGGCGCCCGCATCGTCTGCTGGGACGATCCGGACTATCCTGCTTCGCTCAAGAGCCTGTACGATCCTCCCCTCGCCCTCTACGTCTGCGGCGATTGCGCGTCTTTCTCCCGTACAGGCGTCGCCATCATCGGCACGCGCAACGCCACCCGCTACGGCCTTGAGACGGCATTCAACTTCGGCTACAGGCTGGCCTCGGCAGGCTACTCCGTCATCAGCGGAATGGCTCGCGGCATAGATGGAGAGGGCCATCGTGGCGCCGTCGAGGCTTCCGGCATCACGATCGGCGTCCTTGGCGGCGCCCTCGACCGCTTCTACCCCGAGGAGAACCGAAAACTCGCCCGCAAGGTAGTCGAAGGCGGGGGCGCGATCATATCCGAGTACCCGTTCGGCCGCACGCCAGACCGTCAGACCTTCCCGATGCGCAACAGGATCGTGAGCGGGCTCTCCTCCGGCGTTCTCGTCGTCGAGGCCGCCATGGCCAGCGGAACGCTCATCACGGTCGATCAGGCGCTCGAACAGGGCAAGCCCGTCATGGCGATACCTGGCCGCATCGATTCCGCAACGTCGCAGGGATGCCACAAGCTCATCCGCAACGGTGCCAGACTCATCACATGCGTCGATGACATCATAGAGGAGATCGAAGCAAAGCGTCCTTCCATGCGCCAAGGCACACTCGACCTCGCCGCCGAAGCGCCCGCCGCAAGGAGCCAGGCCACGCCATCCCCCACCCTATCCGACGAGGAGGAACGCATCATGGCGGCATTCGGTGGAGAGGACAGGTTCATCGACGAGCTTGCCGATGCCACTGGCATCGACGCGGGTCGCCTCAACGGACTCCTCGTCGCCCTCCAGCTGAAGCGCCTCGTCAAGATACTCCCAGGCGGAATGGCCGCCCCTGCCCGCTGACGCGGGAAGCGTTAGGGATTAGTTCGAGTGGCTAGATGTTCTAGTCTTTCCAGACCATCTAGTCTTTCTAGACTTTCCGGACATTCCGGACCTTCCAGACTCGCGCGGTAGCGCAAAACAATTGCCGCGTCGCGGGCGTTTTGATACGATGCGCTAAGCATATCGGAGGGGGAGATGTTCAGGGTTGGATACGGATATGACTCGCACAGGTTCGAGGAGGGGCGACCGCTCATGCTGGGCGGTGTGCATATCCCCCACCCCGCCGGTCTTCGCGGACACTCCGACGCCGATGTGCTTATCCATGCGGTGATCGACGCCCTCCTCGGCGCGGCTGCGCTAGGCGACATCGGCTCGCATTTCCCGGACACCGATGAGAAATGGCGCGGCGCCGATTCGGCGCGTCTCCTCGAGGCCGTGGCCAAGGAGATCGCGGACGCTGGCTACGCCGTCTCCAACATCGATGCCACGGTCATCTGCGAAGCCCCGAAGCTAAGACCCCATGTCGATGAGATCCGCAAGCGTCTTGCCGCTCTTCTCGGCATCGAGGTGTCACAGGTCTCCGTCAAGGGCAAGACGAACGAAAAGATGGACGATGTCGGTGCCGGCATCGGCATCGAAGCCCATTGCGTCGCACTCCTGGAAATGCGCAAATGAGGCTCTTCGACACCCACGCCCATTTCTCCGATGACTCCGAC
The DNA here is from genome assembly GCA_017458965.1 of Kiritimatiellia bacterium. GTDB lineage: Bacteria > Verrucomicrobiota > Kiritimatiellia > RFP12 > JAAYLN01 > RGIG3612. Next base: position 14,748 of record JAFSZJ010000026.1, read on the forward strand.
ATCGCCGCCATCGAACGGCGTGCGCTTGATGCTGGCGTGGTCCGCATACTCGCCGTGGGTGGCTCCGACGAGCTTAACCGCAACGCCCTTAGTACAAGCGGCCCCGTAGCCCTCGGACTGGACCGCGACCAGATGCCGTTCGGCGACGAAGACCACCGCAATCTCAGGCGTCTTATCGCGGACAACGCCGACCGCGTCGCCGCGATAGGCGAGACCGGTCTAGACTTCCACTACGGAGCCGACACCGCCGACGCCCAGCGCGAACTCTTCGCCAGGCAGCTGGCCCTCGCGGACGAACTTGCCCTCCCGGTGGTCGTCCACACCCGAGAGGCGGACGAGGCCACCATCGAGACGCTTAGAGCCGCTCCATGGCGCCATGGCGGAAAGTTGCGCGGCGTCATCCACTCATACACAGGCGGTCCTGCATTCGCCGGACGGCTTCTTGACCTCGGCTTCTGCATATCCTTCTCCGGCATAGCGACATTCCGGTCCGCGGACCTCGTCCGCGATTCGGCGCGCTATGTGCCGGCGGACAGGATCCTAGTCGAGACCGACTCGCCCTTCCTCGCCCCAGTGCCTTTGCGCGGGCGTCCCTGCGAACCGGCGTTCGTCGTCCACACGGCACGGCGCCTCGCCGAGGAACGCGATGTCCCGTTCGAGGACTTCGCCGAGCAGACGTTCATTAACTCATGCCACCTATTCGGAGTGCAACCATGCTAGACGACATCTCACGCATAACCACTGTCTTGTCGCGCTCGATCAGCGCGGAGAACCCGACCGGCGAGCCGGGGCGAGGCGGGGCCTGCCCCCTTGACGAGGGATCCGCGCGCAATCCTGCCCGCGACCTCGGCGTCGGCTGGAAGGTCAACCCGTACTTCGTCGTGCAGCCCGGAGCGACGCAGCTCCTCGCGGACATCTCAGGCGAAGGCGCCGTCTCGCACTTCTGGATAGTCGTCCCACAACCCTGCCGGAGCTGGATACTCCGCTTCTACTGGGATGACGCCGAAACGCCGTCCGTCGAGGTCCCTGCGGGCGACTTCTTCTGCTCCGGCTGGCAGGACGCGCCGCGCATTTCGTCGCTCCCCGTGTGCGTCAACCCGAAGAACGCCTTCAACTGCTATTGGCGCATGCCCTTCAGGACCCGTTGCCGCGTCACGATCGAAAACCGATCCGAGACGACGGCTCCCGTCTATTACCAGCTCGACTACGAGCTTTGCCCTGTACCGGCCGACGCCGGATACTTCCATGCCTTCTTCAACCGCGCCAATCCGCTCCCGGCCCGCCAGCCACACACCATCCTAGACACTCTGAAAGGCAAAGGCGCATACGTCGGGACATACCTGGCATGGGGCGTTAACAACGACGGCTGGTGGGGAGAGGGCGAGATCAAGTTCTTCCTCGACGGCGACAAGGAATTCCCCACGATCTGCGGGACGGGGACCGAGGACTACATCTGCGGATCCTACGGCTTCGATACGCTCGACGGTCGCGACTACGAGACCTTCACCACGCCCCACTCGGGCTTCTGCCAGGTCATCCGGCCCGATGGACACCTACGGTCGCAGCAACGCTTCGGCATGTACCGCTGGCACCTTGCCGATCCTGTGCGTTTCCAAAGCGATATCCGCGTCACGATCCAGGCGCTCGGCTGGCGCTCTGGCGGACGATACCTGCCACTACAGGATGACATAGCCTCCACGGCGTTCCTCTATCTTGACAAGCCGGTCGCATGCCGTCCGCCACTTCCGGACGCCGATGCTCTGGAAGTGATATGAAAAGGTCCTGAGCAACATCAGGGCTTTCGTCGATATCGACTAATTCTACGATATCGTGCGGAATCGGAGAAAATCCATGAAGGCGACAACTCACTTTTCACTTTTCACTTTCCACTTCGCGCTCATGGCGACAGTATCTTCGGCGATGGCCGTCGACGCGCCGTTCACCTACTCCGGATCGTACACTGTGGCGGCTCACCCGTCGCTTGAGAACACGGTCGTAGCCACCTTCACGTCCAGCGGCACGATCAGCGTGACGAACCGCGCAAAGATCGTCCGAGTGCTCGTCGTTGGTGGCGGCGGATCGACCAGCGGGAAAGCCATATCCTCTTCCGGCGGTCGCGGCGGTCGCGGCGTCCTCGTCCTGCGCTACCACCCGGCACCGGGCGGAACTTTCATCCTGCCGCGCTAGATGGATCCTATGCGCCCCAAGCCGGACGGCGGGACCGCCAGAGAGTTTCCGCCGTGGCTGAAGATCAGGTTGCGCGGCGGACAGGGCGATTGCGCGACGAGGTCGCGGCTTGGCGGGCTGGCGACTGTCTGCGAGGAGGCGGCATGCCCCAACATCGCAGAGTGCTGGGCGCATGGCCATGCCACGATCATGATCCTCGGACGAGGCTGCACACGCCATTGCCGCTTCTGCAACGTCTCGGGCGCGTCCCCCACCCCGCCTGACCCTGATGAGCCATCGCGCGTCGCCGCCGCGATCGCCGGCAGCCCGCTCAGCGAAGTCGTCATTACGTCCGTGACCCGCGATGACCTCGCGGACGGCGGCGCCGCGCACTGGGCGGAGACGGTCCGCGCCATCCGGTCTGCCAGGCCGGATGTGTCGATCGAGGCCCTGGTACCGGATTTCCAAGGTGATCGCGATGCTCTGGCGACTGTGATCGCCGCCCATCCCGACATCCTCGGGCACAACATCGAGACGGTGCCGCGCCTCTACCCGGCCGCAAGGCCGGAGGCAGGCTACGAGCGCTCGCTAAAGGTGCTTCAGGCTGCCTCGTCAATGGGTGCGCGAACCAAGAGCGCCATGATGCTGGGACTGGGCGAGACGGACGAGGAGATACGGCAGGTTCTTCGCGACCTTCGAGCGTCCGGCGTCGGTTCGCTCGTTCTCGGGCAGTATCTTCGTCCGTCGCCGAGCCATCTGCCCGTAGTCGAGTTCGTCCATCCTGACAGGTTCGAGGAGTACGGGCGGCTTGCACTGTCATTGGGGTTCGAGGATGTGGTCGCCACACCCCTCGCCCGCAGTTCCTATCGCCTTATGCGTCGCGAAGCACCGTGATGGCGTCGCGGACGACGTCCTCGGGCGTCGATGCCCCGGCCGTGAGTCCGATGACGTCCGGCAGGCCGTTGGCTGCGATGAATTCGCGGAGAGACGGGATGTCGGGCACCAGTTCGGCCTTGGCTCCTGCGGCGCGGGCGACATCGACAAGGCGCCCGGAGTTGGCGCTGCTGCGCGAGCCCAGGACTATCACCAGCGGCACCTTCGCGGCAACGGCCTTTACGGCCTCCTGCCGCACGGTCGTAGCCGCGCAGATACCGCTTTTGTCCGGGATGCGGAGCGCGGGGAAGCGCTTGCGCAGGATGGCGACTATGGGCTCGACCTGGTATGCGGCAAGCGTCGTCTGAGTGAGCAACGAGACCTTGGCGGGATCGGGCACGGTGACCGTCTCCGCGTCCTTCACGTCCTCTATCACGATCACGGCGTCGGGCGCTTCGCCGGAGACCCCGAGGACCTCGTCATGGCTCTTGCTTCCGACGAGAAGGACCGTGCGCCCCTCGGAGGCTTCGCGTCTGACGGCCTCGTGGACCTTCTGTACGAAGACGCATGTCGCGTCTATCACGCGGAGACCCCGACGCGCCGCCTCGTCGCGGACGGCCGGCGAAACGCCATGGGCGCTGAAAAGCACCGTCCCGCCATCGGGCACCTCGTCGAGCGACGCGACGAAGATCATCCCCGCTGCGGCCAGGCGATCGACCACAAGCCTGTTGTGCACAAGCTCGTGCAGACAGAAGACAGGTCCGCTGCCCGAGGCTTCGGCGACGGCCTTCTCCGCGATCTGCAGGGCGTGGCGGACGCCTGAGCAGAACCCATGCGGTTCGGCGAGTATTATCTCCCGCGACATCCCGGCGCTACCACTTCTCAAGGCCAAGCCTGGCCTCAAGGGTCCTGTCGCGTGCGGCCCCGCGCTTTATCGCCTGGCGGTAGTAGGTCTCGGCGGTCTTGAACGTGTCGGCGTCGGCCGGCATCGACAGCGTGAGCCATGCCATGTTCATGTATGCGTTCGGGTCGGCCGGTGCGAGCCGGATAGCAACGTCGAGCGCGAGAAGCGCGTCATGGTGGCGCCCGGCCCCGGCATAAGCGCCGGAAAGGGCCAGAAGGACCGGCAAATCCTCGCGGCGGCCGCACATGTCCTCAAGGGCGACGATGGCTTCGTCGAAGCGCCCCTGTCGTGTGCGGACGATGGCCACGAGAAGCCGCACCTCGCGGTTGGTCGGATCATGGCGGAGCATCGGTATCAGCAACGATGCGGCGGCGGAGAGGTTGCCGTCCTCGATAAGCATCTTTGCCTCGCTCATGTCATGGGCGAAGTTGCGCATGTCGTAAGGCGGCGGTTCCGGCTCCGTCTTCTTGACGATGACGGGAGGCACATCCTCTTCCTCCTCCTCGTCATCTTCCTCGTCGTCGTCCTCGTCCGCAGGCGTCGCCTTAGCGGCCGAATTGACGGCCGACACCGCGTTGGTCCACTGGCCTGCGCAATATGCTATGCGCAATGTGGCGACGCCATCCATGAAAGTCGGATCGGCGGACTCAACCTCGCGGAAATGGTTGATGGCCCGCTCATAGAGCGCAATGGCCTTTTTGTTGTCCGCCTTGTCGAATGCCTCGTCGGCACGGGCCATCAACTTGTCGCCGGACGAAAGGCGATTACGCAGCGCCCCCTCCTTAGACCCGAACATGCTCCATGCATGGGCATCAAGCGCTACGGCGGCAAGAAGCGTGACGAAGACAATCCTGAGTTTCACCATGCCCATATTCTACCACACCACCCAACCACCTAACCACGGAACACACGGATTACACGGAACCGGAATCCCTCTTCGACATTCAACAATCTTCAACGGCCGCGCCAGCGGCACTTTCAACGATCTTCAACGGCCCAACTACCCATCTCCCCACCCTCTCACTCGAGCATTATCCTGCGGACGGTCTTGATCTCCTCGTCCGTGATGCCGTTCGCCTTGAGGAAGAGGATGATGCGCTCGTCCCACGGGGTGTTGGCTTCGCCGTATTTGCCGAAGCCCTCGTCGAAGTGGTGTTCGCCGCGCCAGTCGTCGGGGTTCGTGCCTGGGATGTTCGGGTAGAAGGTGACCTCCCAATCGGTCTCCGTCTCGTGGCGGCTGACGCCAAGGATAGCGTTAAGCACCCACGCGAGTGATCCGGTGCGGTCTGCCCCGCCGCTGCAGTGGAAGTAGATCGGGTAGTTGGCGGGGTCGCAGAAAACGCGGAAGTCGTCCGCCATGGCCTTGCCGCCGTCCTCGCTGCTGAAGAGCCATTTGTAGCTCTGCGATGAACGGTGGATGTATCTGACGTCCTTGCCTAGAGGCGAGGATGTGAGACCTCCGGTCTCGCCTGTGGTGCGCAGGTCGAGGTCCGTCCTGATGCCGAGGACGCCTGTCATGTATTCGATGTCGTCAGGCGTAAGCAGGTTCTTGCCCGGTATGTCGCCGGCCCAGCTGTCAACGTTGAGCGTGCAACCGCGATAGACCATTCCCTGGCGGACGCGCTTGCCGCCACGCCCGACGCGGCCGCCGAGGTCGCGGACGTTGAATAGCTTCGGGCCATCGAGTCCGATCCAGCGCGGCGCGATGTCCTCGGTGACGAACTCCGAAACTGGGGTCTCCGAGTAGTCCTTGGAGCGCTTGCAGCCGTGGCTTGGGTCGCATTGCAGCGTGCATCTGCGGCGACAGGTGATCTTCCAATAGTACCTCGTGCCGATCTCGAGATTGGCGTTCGGCACCTCCAGCCGGTACTCGTGGATCGCCTTGGGGTCGAATACGTCGCCGTCGTTCGGACCGGGATCAGGATCCTGCCAGACCACGAAGACGCGGGCGTCGGACAGGTCCTGCTTCTTGCCGATGAAGACCTTCCACGGGCCGTTCCACGACGGGCCTTCGGGATTGCCGGGATCGCGGAAGCGGAAGACGAGCGGTCGGGAAATGCGGTAGGTCGTGCCGCAAAGCACATCCTTGTCGTCCTTGTTGACCTCGAAGTAGGCCATTCGTTCGGCAAGTGTCGGCATGGCCAGCACACGCTTCTGGAGGTCAGGAAGGAGCTGCATCACGGCCCCGCCGACTGGCGCCACCGGCTCAAGGGGGCGTATCACCCCGGGGGCGCATTGCACCTCGAGCTTGAACGTGCCGAGCGGAAGCGTGGAGGAGTTGTAGATGTTGCTTTCATCCGTCCGGCGACGAAGGTGCGTGACGAAGCGCGGAGCCGGGATCGCGGCGCATGTCGCGATGATCATGCCGTTGGAGATCACGCTGTCGCAATCCGCGATGGCGCCGTCCGCCGCGACAAAGCGGATCGGCGACGATTCCTTCTGTCTCGCAGTCCAGAGCGAGACCTCCGGCATCCAGCGGTACAGGCCGTCGGCGTTCTCAAGGGCGATCTCTACCTTGCCAGGCGCGACCAGCGTGGCGGAGACGCCCTGCGGCGCGTCGGCCTTCACGTCGAGGCCGTAGATATGCTCGAAGGCGAGCGCGGCCAGACGCTGCGCAACCTCCTGCTTGCGGCTTGGATGGATGTCGTTGACGTCGCCGATGTCCGATACGCATGCCATCCAGGCGTTGGCGTCCTCATCGGCGTAGCGCCGCTGCTCGTCGCATATCTCGGCGAGGCGTTCGTCGTCGTCCGTGATCTTGTACCAAGGGTAGGCGAACTGCGCGAGCTGCACGAAGAGGAGCGGCATGTCCCCTACCCCGAACTCCTTGCGCCATCCGTCCGCGAGGGCGTGCATCTCCTTGGAGTATGCGATCTGCCCGGCGTGGTTGAAGTCCATGTCGCTCTCGCCCTGGTACCAGATCATGCCGCGGCATGTGTAGGGCGCGAGAGGCGCGACCATCTCGTTGAAGATGTCGCCGGGGTACGTCGGCCAGCCACGCTTTTTGCCATTGGCGTCAGTGGCCGGGCGCGACGCTATGCGCGGCAGGATGTTCGTAGCGACGAAGGGATCGTCCTTGATGCCCTCCCAGCCGCTGTCGGGGATCCATGGCGCGATTGGCGTGCCGCCCCAGAAGGCGGCGACCATGCCGACGGGGACGTCCATCCCCGACTGGATCTCCTTCCCGAAGTAGTAGGCCAGGGCCGAGAAGCGGTTGTCCGCAAGCCACTTCGCGTCAGGTATGGTCCACTTCACCGGATATTCCTCGCGGGGTACGCCGGAGACGCCTCTCTCCGGGTACGTCATCATCACGCGGAGATTCCGGTTCGTGGGCCACTGCATGAGGAGGCCGCCCATCTTGTCGCGGAAGCGCTTGCGGTCAGGATGCCACAGCGGCATCTCCATGTTCGACTGCCCGGAGGCGAGATAGACGTCGCCGACCAGCACGTCGCCGATCGAGACCTTCTCGCCGCCGGATGAGGCGGTCAGCACACGCGGTTCCTTGGAGGCCGCCATCGGGTCGAGCGAAAGGCTCCAGCGTCCGTCATTGTCCGTGACGGCGGACTTCGACTGCCCCGCGAAGGACACATCTACCTTTGCGCCGGGCTCCGCGCGGCCCCGGACAACGACGGCAGCGTCGCGCTGGAGCACGGCGTGGTCGGTGAACGGCGATGCAAGCCGCAGCGCGCCGGCACCAAGAGCCTGCACCGAAAGTAGAAGCAAAACCCCTATGGCTGTTGTGCGCATCTAACCACTAACCCCTAACCACTAACACCTAACCCCTAATCCCTAACCACTAACCCCTAACCACTAACCACTAACCACTAACCACTAACCACTAACCCCTAACCACTAACCCCTACGCACGCGGTGCTGCGTCGCGCAGGATCTGCGCGGCGGGCGCGGGTATGCGGCCAAGGGCGTCGGGGCCGACGTTCAGCAGGTAGTTGACGCCGCGCACCTTGAGGTGTTCGCGGATTTCGGCTACGCGTTCGGCGCTCTTCCAGTTCTGATCGAAAGCCTTGTAGCCCCAGGTGTCGTTGAGCGTAGCGGGGGTCTCGTAGAGCATCGTGCCCTTGTCGTCGTTGGGGATGTAGTTGTCGTCGGCAGAGCCGTAGTCGCCGAGGCCGTTGCCGATGCGGGAGTTGATTAGGCATCCGGGCTGGTGCTTCTTGACGAGGTCGTATAGCTCCTGGCTCTGCTCGCGGCTGATCGTGAATGGGACGTCGAACCAGATGAGGCAGAGATCGCCGTACTGCGTGAGGATCTCCTCGACCTGCGGCTTGGACTTGCGCTCGAAGTAGCGCGAGAAGTCCTTCTCGCCCTTGAAGTCCCAGTTGTTCGTCCAGGGCGCGTCCTCGCCGCACCAGTCGTCGGGATGGGTGTAGCCGCCGCCGTCAGGGTCGCTCCAGTCGAGATCCTGCGAGTAGTAGAGGCCAAGCTTGACGCCATGTTTGCGGCATGCCTCGGCGAGTTCGCCGATCACGTCGCGCTTGAAAGGCGTGGCGTCCACGACGTTGTACTTCGAGACCTTCGAATGGAACATGGCGAAGCCGTCGTGGTGCTTGGAGGTGACGACTAGGTACTTCATGCCGGCGTCGCGGACGAGCTGCACCCATTCGTCGGCGTTGAAGAGGATCGGGTTGAATGCCTTGGCGAGAGCCTGGTATTCGGCGTTGGGGATGCGGTAGTAGGCCTGCACCCATTCGCCGATGGTGTTCATGCGGCGGCCCTTCCATTCGCCGCCAAGCAGGGCGTACAGCCCCCAATGGACCATCATGCCGTACTGGGCTTCCTTGAACCACTTGCGTGCGGCTTCGAGTTTCGCTTCGTCTTCGTTGGTCATAGTTCAAATACTCCTTGTGGATAATGATAGACCAATTCGTCGGCATCGTCGAGTTTGTCGATATCGTGGGCTCCCTGCCCCGCGGGCGGGACGCCCGCGCCCCCAGGAACTTTGCGCAGCGGGACGCCGCACCTCCGGAAAACGAAAGGCCCTGCCGTTGCCGGCAGGGCCTTTCGTCGGGCCACCACTACTGGAATATCAGGAAGGTGGCGCCGAGGCCTAGGACCTCTGCGGCGACGCCGGTGGGCGCCTCGCCCGCGGACTCGGGCGCGGTGCGCGCGGACGGCCAGCCGTAGGTGTACCACGTCCTGGCGACGGTGGTGCCCTGGCTGTTCTTCGTGTCGCGGATCTCGACGCTCTTCTCGTCGAGGCCGGCGAGCCACGCGACGAGCTGCGTCCGCGTCCTGCGGCCGCTCCTGAAGGCCGGGCTGTCCGGATCGACCGCGAAGACGATCCGCCCGCCGTTGTACGCGCTCACGTCGCGCCAGCCAAGCTTCTTGTTGTTGGCGTTGAGGCCGACGTAGTTGGCGTACAGCGGCGCGGAGTAGGTGTCGCCCCAGCCGCCCTGCGGCACGCTGAACGCGAACTCGACGTTGTTCGTCATCCAGTCCTGGCTGTTGCTGTAGGTCCGGAAGCTGTAGCCGGCCTGCACCCTCGGCGAGGCGCCGGCGATGCGGACGATCTGCGGTTCGCCCACGCGCGCCACATGGCGCTGCGGCGTGAGCCACGAGGTGTTGAACGTGGCGTCATCAACGACCAGGCCGCCTGCGAAGTTGCAGAAGTCGAAGCCCGTCTGGTCGGAGGCTAGGCGGCGCCAGACCATCGTCGAACCTTCCACGACCTCGACCCATGTGTTGGTGCCGAAGACGTGCATGTAGCCGTCCAGCGAGAGCGTCGCCTTGTTCTCGAGGCGGAGCACACAGTTCGTCGAGAACTTCGTCGCCCAGTTGAAGGCGCCGCTGTCCGTGACAGTGACCGCCGAGAAGACGACCCTCGCGTTCGGGACAAGCGTCCCGTCATTCTGGTCGTTCGCGACGTTCTGGATGTCGCCCGCGAGCGTGCAGGACTCGGAGTTCGTGCCGGCGAAGGTCAAGTCGATGTTCGCGTACTTGAGGCTCATGTCCTTGAAGGTGAACGCGCCGCCGACCGCGATCCTCGCCGTGGTGCCCGCGACGAAGCGGACGCTGGCCGAAGCGCTGTCCGGGTAGCCGAGGCAGTCGCTGGCGTCCACGCCGGTGACCGTCCAGTTGGCCGGATCGTTCCAGTCGCCAGCCGCGACGTCGGACTTCCACGTGTAGGTGCCGGCGTCGAGGGTCATGAGCGGCGTGGCGGAGACGGAGGTCTCGCTCGTCCACTCGGTGCCGCCTGGGGCGGTGTTGACCGTGACGATCTTGTAGTACACCTCGTGCGGGTCGCCCGGGAAGGTCGCCGTGATCGTGAAGGTGCCGGTATTGACGAGCTCCTTGGCGGAGCCCGCGACCTGGGCGAGGTCGGACGGGTCGGAGCCAGCCCAGACATACGCCATGGTCGTGCCGGCGCCGAGGACGTCGAGCACAGCGGTGATCGTCGCCGTGTGGTGCGAGACGGTCGCGGTGGCGCCGTCGTGCAGCACGGAGCCGGCCTTCGTCTCGAAGGCGGCCGGGAGCGTGGCGTCGTAGCCGCCGTCCGACGTGCGGGCGACGACCTTCCACCAGCCGTTCGTGCCGGGCACGAGATCCGCCTCGACCGCGAAGGAGTCGTCCGCGGCGAGCGTGACGAAGTTCGTCTCGGCGACGGCGAAGTCCGCGTCGTAGCTGACGAGGAGCTCGACGTCGAGCGCGAGGCCGCTGCCCTCGGAGATGATGACACCCTCGACCGCAAGCGTGTCGCCGTCGGCCTCGCCCGTGACCGTGCCGATGATCGGGTCGGTCGCGGAGCCGAGGAGCACGGGCGCGCTCCACCAGGTGCCGCTCGCGTCAACGACGGCCACGCGCACGAACGGCGTCGCGGCGGTATTGATCGCCTCGGAGAAGGTGTTGGTCGTCTCGTCGGCGACGATGTGCACCGGGTCGGAGGCGTTCGCCCAGTCGGTCAGCGCGGCCTCGTCGCCGAGGTCGGTGGCGCCCCAGACGAGGTAGGTGTCGGACTCGAATCCGCCCTGCGGGATGATGGCTTCGACCGTCGCCGTTCCGGCGGAGACGGACGCGCTGACGATCGTCGGCACGCGGGCGGGCTCCACGCAGAAGCGCGGCGGCTCGCCCTCAACGTTCTCGATGAGGTTCCAGCCCTCGCAGGAGGAAACGGCGGTCGTGGTGCCGTCCTCGTTCCAGCCGACGCCGAAGTTGTAGCCGTTGCCGCAACCGGTGTTGCCGGAGACGCCGCCGAGCCAGACCTTGATCGTCACCCAGCCCGTCGACGTGGCGACGTAGGAGCCGGTCCCGGCGCTGGTGTAGTCCGTGTTGCGGATGATCGTCGTGCCATCGACGTCGATGCGGGCGAGGTCGTACTCGAACTCGAAGAAGTTGTAAGTATGGCCCGCCTCGACGCGCATGTAGCCATCGTAGTAGAACGTGGAGTTCAGCTTCGTGGCCCACGAGTAGGTGTTGCCGGACGGCGCCGTGTACACCTTCTTCTCGCCGGCGCCGTTGCCGATGCCGCCGTTGCCCTGGCTGGAGTAGCGCGCCATGACGGCACCCGGGACGACCTCGGTCGCCCAGCGATCGTCATCCGGGTCAAACACGTCGAAGTTGGAGCTACCGCCGACTCCGTCGTTCACATAGACCTGCCTGAGGCCCGCGACTGCAACGGCGGCCGAAGTCGCATTGCCGGACTCGGCGGTGTCGAATGTGAAGACCTCGCCGTAGCCCTCCTCCTGGCCGGCGGTGTTCTCGCCGACGAAGCGCGCGTAGTAGCGGCGCGCCGTGCGCAG
>JAFSZJ010000027.1 GCA_017458965.1 Kiritimatiellia bacterium
AAACCAAGGCACAGTGATGTCACAGCAGCCACAGCAAAACGAAGCCGCCCAGCAGAAGCGCTTCAACACACTCTTCAACAAAGGTTTCTCCGCCATCGAGAGGGGCGGACTCGACATGGCGGTCGATCTTCTGTACCAGTGCATCGAGATCGATCCGGGCAACCTGCGGGCGCGTAAGTTCCTGCGCAAGGCGGCCATTCAGCGCTACCTGAAGAAGAAGCCTTCGGCTTTCACCGCCTCGCTTGCCGAGCTTGGCGGCCTTGGCGCCAGCATCAAGGCCCAGGCGGCGCTAAAGGGCGGCAAGTATCCGGTCGCCATCGCCGCCGCCGAGAAGGCGTTGCTTGGGGCGCCGCTCTGCGTCAAGTACGAGGTCCTGGCGGCCGAGTGCTGCAGCGCCGCCGGCTTCCACGATTCGGCTGCGCTCATCCTTGAGACCGGGCTTGAGAACGATCTCCAGAATGAGACGCTCATGCGGGCGCTAGTGGACGTGTACGTCGATAGCCAGATGTGGGAGAAGGCCAGGGAGATACTGGTCGTCCTCGTCAACAAGCACCCGCAGGACGGCGCGCTCGTCGGACGCCTCAAGGACGTCGAGGCACGCAAGACGATGTCCGAAGGGTGGGACCAGGTGGCCAAGGAGAAGGGCGACTACCGCGACCTCATCAAGAACAAGGACGAGGCGGCCAAGCTCGACATGCAGAACAAGGCCGTCACGGCGGTGGACGACGCCGATGCGCTGATCGCCGAGCAGAAGGCCAAGATCGCCAAGGAGCCGCGCAACCTCAACTACTACAAGGGCCTAGCGCGCATCTACCAGCAGCTCAAACGCTATGACGAGGCCGTCGAGACCCTTGAGAAGGCGCGCGAGCTCAACCCCGCCGACCCCGAGCTGGACCGCCACCTCACCGGCGCCAAGACGCAGTCCTACGACGCCCGCATCGAGGCGTTGCAGGCCGCAGGGGACGCCGAGGGCGCGGAGAACCTCGCCCTCGAGCGCGACCAGTTCGTTTTCGACGATCTCGTGCAGCGCGTCGAGCGCTACCCCAACGACCTCCATCTGCGCTACGAACTTGGCGAGCAGTACCTCAAGTACGAGGCCTACGATGACGCCATCCAGCAGTTCCAGCTTTCGCAGCGCGCCCCGAAGGAGCGCACGGCGTCGCTCCATGGCCTCGCGCTATGCTTCCGCGCAAAGGGGCAGCGCGACATGGCCATCATGCAGCTCGAGACGGCGCTCGACCAGCTTCCCGTCATGGACGACCGCAAGAAGGCCGTCCTGTTCGATCTCGGCGAGCTTGTGGAGGAGGGCGGCGACATCGAGCGCGCCTTCCAGCTCTACAAGGAGGTGTACGGGGCCGACATCGCCTACCGCGACATTGACGCCAAGATGCAGCGCATCTACAAGCTCCGCCAGGAGAGCAAGGGGCAGCAGTGAACATCCATCCAACCGCCATCGTCAACCCCGCCGCCAAACTCGACGAGACCGTTGAGGTCGGGCCTTACGCCATAATCGGAGAGCACGTCACGATCGGCGCCGGGACGGTCGTGCAGGCCCATGCGTTCATCGACGGCCACACGACGATAGGCAGGAACTGCAAGATTTTCCCATTCGCGTGCGTCGGCATGCCCACGCAGGACCTCAAGTACGACGGCGGCACAACATACGTCGATGTCGGCGACGGCACGACCCTCCGCGAGTTCTCGACAGTCCATTGCGGCACGAAGGACGGCGAGGTGACGCGCGTCGGCAAGGGATGCCTCATTATGGCCTACTGCCATGTCGCCCACGGATGCGTTGTCGGCGACGGGGTCATCATGTCGAACGCCGCGATGCTCGCCGGCGAGGCGATCGTCGAGGACAAGGTGACCATAGCCGGGCTTGTCGGTGTGCATCAGTTCGTGCGCATCGGTACGATGGCTATGGTCAGCGCCCCCCGCCTCACAAAGGACGTGCCGCCGTACATGCTCGTCGCACGCGACCCTGCGGAGGCCATAAGCCCGAACCTGGTCGGTCTGCAGCGCCGCGGCGTCTCGGCGGAGGCGATCTCGGCGATAAAGCATGCGTTCAAGCTCCTTTACAAGAGCGATCTGAACCACCATCAGGCCATCGAGCGCATACGCGCCGAACTGCCGGACATACCCGAGCTCCGCCATCTCTGCGAGTTCATCGAGAAGTCCGAGCGCGGCGTGGTGTAGCCAGACGGTTGGCGCCGTGCGATTTTTCATTGACCTGCACGGTCGATTACCATAGATTATTTATTGGAAAACGGGCATGGCGACGAGTGCCGCCACGAACGGTTTCCAACGTTAACGTTAACACAACCAGGAGTTCACAATGAAGTTCACCAAGACCATCGCCCTCGCCCTCGCGGCCGGCGTCATCGCCTCTGCGGCTTTCGCCGAAGAGGAAGCCAAGAATTCGGCCGAAGTCTATGTCGGCGGTACGGTTCAGTCCGCGTACGTCGCTACCGGCACGACCTGCAACGACGGCTGGGTTTTCCAGCCCTACGTCGATGTCTCCAACTTCAAGTTCGGCGACACCACCATCCCGCTGACCTTCGAGTTCTGGGGCAATCTGGATCTTGAGGAAGGTTTTCCGGGCGATGACACCTACGAGTCCGGCCGGTTCTCCGAAATTGACCTTGAGCTCATCCTCGACATCGCCGCTGTGCTGGGCGTCGATGACAACGCGATTCTCTCGCTCGGCTACCTCCAGTACGACTACCCGACGAATGGCGGGAGAAGCGATCACCTGATCGACTTCAAGGTTGGCTACAAGGATGGATACCTCACCCCGACGCTCCGCACAAAGTACCGCTTCGCCGGCAACAGCAAGGAAATGTGCGAGATCGGCTTCATGGTCGGCCACGACTTCGATCTCGGCGACGACCTCTACTTCTCCCTCGCGGCTGACTGCTGGTACGTTTCCCAGCCCGATGGCGGCGAGGACGGCTTCGCCTGCGCCGACTACACCGCCAAGCTCGGATACAAGAGCATCTACGCTTTCGCCACCTACGTCCAGCAGATCGATGACGATGTCCTGCCCGACGGCGGCCGCACGGCCGACGGTTACGCATGGGGCTACGACACCGAGTGGATCTTCGGCGTTGGCTTCGATCTGGCGTTCTAGTTGGATAGTTCCAGTTGGATAGTCGGGAAGTTGCAAAACCTCCAAACTTCCAATCATCCAAGCCTCCGGTTGCGGGAAATGAGCGGGTTTCTGGAGTTCCAGGGCGTCACCAAGCGGTTCGGACATGTGCTGGCCGTGAACGACGTGTCCTTCTCGGTCAAGAAGGGCGAGTTCTTCTCGCTCCTCGGGCCGAGCGGTTGCGGCAAGACGACCCTTTTGCGTCTCATCGCCGGCTTCGAGCAGCCGGACGAGGGACGGATACTGCTCGACGGGCAGGACATCACGCGCCTCCCGGCAAACAAGAGGAGCGTCAACACCGTATTCCAGAACTACGCGCTCTTTCCCCACCTGAGCGTATACGACAACATAGCGTTCGGCCTCCGCGTCGCCCGCCGTCCCAAGGACGAGATCGAGCGCGAGGTGGCGGCCATGCTCCGCCTTGTCCAGATGGAGGACAAGGCGGACCGCTTTCCAAACCAGATAAGCGGCGGCCAGAAGCAGCGGGTCGCGATCGCGCGCGCGCTTGTCAACAAGCCTCGCGTGCTCCTGCTCGACGAGCCTCTGGCCGCACTTGATCTCAAGCTCCGGCAGCGCATGCTTCTTGAGCTCGACCTCATCCATGACGAGGTCGGCATCACATTCCTCTACGTCACTCACGACCAGGGCGAGGCCATGAGCCTCTCCGACCGGATTGCCGTGATGCACTCCGGCGTCTGCGAGCAAATCGCGTCGCCGGCGGAGGTTTACGAGGCGCCCAAGACGAGCTTCGTCGCCTCGTTCATTGGCGACACCAATTTTTTTGACGGCGTCGTCACCTCCTTCCCCGAAAACAACTACTGCAAGCTCGACATCAATGGCTTCGCCGAAGTCGTCTGCTACAACGACAAGCAGAAGGCCATAGGCGACCGCGTGAACCTCAGCCTCCGCCCGGAGAAGTTCCGCGTCTCAGTCGATCCGCCGCCGCGCCAGAACCCGCACATGAATGTCCTGCGCGCGCGCGTCGAGGACATCATCTATTCGGGCAACCACACTAACTACTGGGTATCCGTCGGCGCGCGCCGCGTGGCGGTGTACCAGCAGCACCTCGGCTACCTCCTCGACGAGAAGCCGATACGATGGGGCGACGACGTCTGGCTCTACTGGGACGCCGACACGGGCTACATGCTCGACGACTACGCCCCCATCGACGAATCCCTTCTTCCCCCCAAGGCGCCTGGCGGCGCCGCGTCCGCAAACCCCTTCACCTCCGGCAGGGAGGACGGCGCGGCGAAATGACGAAAAAACTGCGCGAGGCGCTCGTCACGTCGCCGTCATTCATCTGGCTCACCCTCTTCTTCGCGATCCCATCGCTGATCGTCCTGGCCTTCACGTTCCACGGCCACACGGCGAACGGCGGCGTCGGTGAATGGAGCCTCTCCACATGGCGTGAGCTGGTCGATCCCGACTACCCCGTCATCGTCTGGAAGACGATCCGCATCTCGGCCGAGGTGACGGCCTGGTGCATCCTCCTCGCCCTTCCGTGCGCCTACGCCATAGCGCGCATGAAGACGAAGTGGCGTGCGATCGTCGCCGGAGCGATCATGCTCCCGTTCTGGACCAACTTCGTCGTCCGCGTCTTCGCATGGAAGACGATGCTCCACCCAGACGGCTGGCTCCAGCACTGCTATTTCGCCTTCCTCCAGTTCCGCGCATGGTGTTTCGAGTGGCTGCCGCCGTCTGTGCGCGGTTTCTGCGTCTGGTCCGGCCTCGCATCGCCGACGCCCCCCGACCCGGCCTCGTCCACGATCCTCGACTCCGAGACGGCCGTCGTCCTCGTCTCAGTCTATACGCTCCTCCCCTTCGCGATCATGCCGCTTTACACCGCCGCCGAGAAGTTCGACTTCTCGCTCATGGAGGCGGCGCGCGACCTCGGGGCGAAGAGCTTCTACGCCTTCCGCAAGGTCTTCATCCCCGGCATACGCCAAGGGCTTGTCTCGGCCTTCCTCATGGTCTTCATTCCGGCGATAGGCTCCTACGTCATCCCGCAGATGCTCGGCGGCACCAACTGCGTCCTCATCGGCAACAAGATCTTCATGCGGGCCATCCAGAACCGCAACATACCGCATGCCTCCGCTCTCGCAACGCTCATGGCGGTCAGCGTCTTCCTGCCGCTCGGATGCGCGCTATGGTGGCGCCGCCACCAGGCGGCGCGCGACAAGCGCGAGGTCGAGGTGCGCGCGGCGCGCCTAATGCTGGGAGGGACGAAATGAGGCGTTCCTTCTTCTCGATGACGATGCTTGGCCTCGTGATGGCCTTCCTCTACGTGCCGGTCATCCTGATCTTCGCCTACGGCTTCGTCCCCAACGGCGTCTCGATGTCGTTCTTCGGACACGACGGACGTTTCCTCGGCTTCTCCGGCAAGTGGTTCGGCCTGATCTTCTCCGGCCACTACTCCGTGCGGCCGCTTCTACAGAGCTTCTGGCTTTCGTTGCGGATAGCCGGTCTCGCGACGCTCGTCTCTTGTGTCCTTGGCACGACGGCGGCGCTGGCTCTCCACAAGTGGAAGAGTCGCCTGCAGTCGATCCACTACGGCCTCGTCTACACCCCGCTCATCATGCCGGACATTCTGATCGGCATCTCGCTGCTGATGCTCTTCGTGGCGAGCGGGATAGAGTGCGGTTTCTGGACGATCCTCATCGCGCACGTCACCTTCTGCGTCTCGTACGTGACGATGACGCTGCTGGCCCGCCTCCAGGATTTCGACGACCGCATCATCGAGGCCGCATACGACCTTGGCGCCGGCCCCTGGTACACCTTCTTCAGGATCGAGTTGCCGCTCCTGCTTCCCGGCATAGTCGCCGGTGGTTTGCTAGCCTTCACGCTCTCGATCGACGATGTCGTCATCACGTCGTTCGTCAACGGTGCCGGCACCAACACCTTCCCAACCTATGTGAGCTCGATGACCAAGCACTCGCGCAACCTGCCGGCGGTCTTCGTGCTTTCGACCCTCATGCTCCTCTTCACATGCGCCCTCGTGGGCGTGTCGAAGTTCCTGACCTCCAACCACGAACCAAGAAGGAAAGCATAATGAAACACACCGTCGCCCTTTCCGCCGCCGCCGCGGCCGTCATCGCGCTCGCCGCGGGATGCACCTCGTCGAAGGACTCGTCCGACGAGCTGGTGCCGATCGCCAAGGCGGCCGCCGAAGCATCTGGTTGCGACCTGGCGAAGGCCGCCGGCTCCGAGCTACACATCTACACCTGGAGCGACTACATCGCCCCGGAGGTCATTATCGGCTTCGAGAAGGCTCTGTCATGCAGGATAATCGTCGACACCTTCGATTCCAACGAGGCGATGTACGCCAAGCTCAAGGCTGGCGGCACCGGCTACGACATCATCATGCCGACCTCCTACCAGATCGCCACGATGGCGAACGAGGGGATGATCACGGCCCTTGACCACGCACGCCTTCCCAATGTCAGGCAGAACTTCGACCCGTCGTTCGCGCCACAGATACTCGACCCGACCTTCAAGTACAATGTCCCGTACGCCGTCACCTACACCGGCTTCTGCTATCTGAAGGACAAAATCCCGGCGGACGCCGACGTCGAATCGTGGGCCATCCTCGGCAACCCCGCCCTCAAGGGGCGCATCACCTTCCTCGACGACATCCGCGAGGTGATCGGCGGTGCACTCATGTACCTCGGCTACTCCATCAACTCCTCTGACCCCACCGAGATCGACAAGGCCGTCGCGCAGGTCCTCGCCTGGCGCGACAACATCCGCAAGTTCGACGGCGAGAGCTACAAGACCGAGGTTCCCTCGGGCGCGACCTTCCTCGGACACGGCTACTCCACCGACGCAACACAGGTCATAGTCGGCGACGACGAGGAGGGGACCGAACCCCGTCCGGACATCGGCTTCGCGCTTCCCAAGGAAGGCTTCACGATCGCGTTCGACGAGATGGTCATCGCCGCCAACGCGCCGAACCCCGACCTCGCCTACGCCTTCATGAACTACATCTACGACGGCAAGGTCGCCCGTGCCGACATGGAGTACATCTGCGGCCCCGTCCCCTCCAAGCCGGGCATCGATCTCCTCGACGAAGACTATCGCTCGCTCATCATCCTCGATGACGAGACCATCGCTCGCGGACAGGTCCTCCGCGGCTTCGAGAACAACCCCGAGCTGGCGGACATCTACAACAAGGCCTGGGACCGCGTCAAGGCCACCGGCAACCGGTAGAGGCCCCCACATGGGGGCGTCCGGGGGTGCGGCGTCCCCGCCGCGCTAGAGCGGAAATAGTGTAGCCGCCTGGTGGTGTGCTGGTGCCGTAACGCTTGCGTTTTCCCCTAAAATCCTTCTCTCTTGGGCCAGGCTGGCCAATTTGCCACCCCCATGCCGCCACTTGCTGCGCAAGTGGCAGATTTCAGATTTCAAATCTCAAATTTCACAGAGTGGGGGCGGCAAATCCCCTCAGCCCCGTCCAAGCGGATTTTCGCGGGTAAAACGCAAAGGGGCCACAGGGCCAATGCGCCATGGGCGGTGCGCGTCTGCGTCCACTCGGTGTCGTCTCGCTGGCGCGCCTGGCGGCGGATTCCGGCCGATTTGCGGCGGTTCGGCCGCCTGTGGCGCCCGCCCCAAACCGCAACTCGACTCGGACTTCGCTCGCCATCCTCGCCCCCTTCGCCTCCGCCGTCGCTCCCTCACCGCACCCCGCCCATTACAGTCCAGGTTTTTGAGAATGCCTGCGTCCAATCCGTCACATGTCGGAGTGCGAGGACCATTCCCTTGGTCGAGCGCCAGACATCTACAGAGTATTTGGAACCGCTCTAGCAAAACATTACGGAACGCCCGACAATACCATGCGAGGTGCGAAGCACCGTCGGCGGCAAGGGTGCCGCGCATGGTTTGACGGGGGCTTCGCAAGCCCCTCATCATCGTAGACGGACTATGGAGGCACCGTCCACGATGTCGCGCATTGCGACGGTCCCGGCACCAAGCGTGGCGTCCGCGCCGATTCTGACGCCCGGTATGGCCGTGGCGCACGACCCAACGAGGGCGCCGGTTCCGACGACGCATCCGCCAGATATGGCCGCGCCTGGGCAGACTTGGGCGAAGTCGCCGATTGTCGCGTCGTGGCCGATGCTGGCGATATTGTTGACTATCGCGCCGGAGCCGATGCGGGCGCCGACGGACACCACGGCGCCCGGGCCTATGTAGCAGCCAGGCGCGAGCGCGGCGTCGGGCGCGATCACTGCATGAGGCGAGACGACGCTTCGCGGCGTCCAGCCGCATGCCTCAGCCCTTTTGAAGAGATCGCGCCGCGCCTTGTTGGAGCCGACGGCCACGATGAATGAGACTTCGCCTCCGGCAAGAGACGCCGCCGCATTCTCGATGGCGCCAAGGAAAGGGGCATGTGCCAAGCGTCCGCCGGCGTCGGGGTCGTCGTCGCAGAAGCCGGCGACATCAAGTCCCGCCTCGGCGGCCGTCCAAGCCACCTCGCGGCCGAAACCTCCGGCTCCTATGACGACGAACGCCATGCTAGCCGCGCAGCTGCTTTAGGAGCTCGTCGATGCCGCCGCCGTCCTTGAGCTGCTTCTCGATCATGGCCTGCGTCTGCTGACGGCACTGCTTTATGGCGCCGTTGACGACGTTCTGGAGCATCGTCTGGAAGCGGGCGGTCTTGCCGGCCTTGAGTTCCTCGATGACGGAGTCGTCGATTGTGATGCCCGTGATCTCTATGTCGCCGCGCGCGGAAACGGTTATGCCGCCGTTGGCGTAGGTGGCCGTGATCTTGTTGACTTCGGCCTGTACGCGCTTAGCCTCACGGCGCATCTGTGTGACCTGCTTGATCTGCTCGAATATGTTTGCCATGGTGTCTCCGGATGGGTTGAAAGGTTAAAGGGTTGAAGGGTTGAAGGATTGAAAGGTTGAAGGGTTTAAGGGTTTGGAGGGATGTGGCCGGTGATGTGTCCGGAGAAGAGCTTGGCCGCCTCTTGTGCAACGCGGCTCGGAGGAGGTGGCGCCCCGCGCGATGCGGTCGTCATGCGGCTGGACGCTTCCTGAGCAGGCGTTTCAGGCTCGGCCGCGGCAACGGCCTTGGGAACGCTCTGTGCGTTTTTCGCGGCACCTGTCGGCGCGGCAGCAGCCTTGGGAGCGCTCTGCGGAATCTTTGCGGGGGCGTTCTGCACCACCTGGCTTGGTGCTCCCTGTGAAATCTGACCAGCAACTCCCTGGGAGACTTGGCTGGGGGAACCCTGTGAAATCTGAGATTTGAGATTTGAAATCTGCTTGAGTATGTTGTCAAGCGTCGTCGCGGATGTGGCGCGGCAGCAACGCAGGAATACGGTCTCGAAAAGCGTACGGCGCGAAAGCGTCGTGCGCATCCGACCTTCGAGGTCCGCCAGATGTTCCGAGACGCGAAGGACGCGCGGCGTATCCGCCATCGCTGCCTGGGCGTCTATCGCCGTCATCTGCTCGCCTGTCACGTCGAGTGCGCTAGCCGCCGCCGCGCCAAGCTGCTGGCGGACGATCACGTTGCGGAAGTGCTCCATCAGCTCGACCGCGAGACGGCGCAGATCCTTACCGCCCCTGTCAAGGTCGTCAATGATCTTCAGTCCCTTTGGCATGTCGCCCTTCAGGATGGCCTCCGCCAATCCCTCAAGCTGCGTGCGCGAGACGAGTCCGAATACCGCGAGGACATCCTCCTCCGTCACCTTCGTCCCCTTGAAGGAGATGATCTGGTCCAGCGCGCCGAGGGCGTCGCGCATTCCGCCATCAGCGCCGCGCGCTATCGCCAGAAGGGCGTCGCCATCCACGTCCACGCCTTCCTTGGTCGCGATGGCGCGGAGGTGGTCGACGATGAGCGTCGTCGGGATGCGTCGGAGGTCGAAGCGTTGGCAGCGGGAGATGATCGTGGATGGGAGCTTGTCGATCTCCGTTGTAGCGAGGATGAACTTGGCGTGGGCCGGTGGCTCCTCAAGCGTCTTCAGCAGCGCGTTGAAGGCACCAGAGGAGAGCATGTGGACCTCGTCGATCACGTAGATCTTGAAGCGCGAGCGGGCGGGGGCGAACTGGATCGAGTCGCGCAGATCGCGGATGTTGTCGACGCCGTTGTTGGATGCGGCGTCTATCTCGATCACGTCGAGCGACGATCCGGCCATTATCTCGCGGCAGGCGTCGCACTCGTCGCACGGTGCCGGCGTCGGCCCCTTCTCGCAGTTGAGCGCCTTTGCGAAGATGCGGGAGAGGGTTGTCTTGCCTATGCCGCGCGGACCCACGAACAGGTACGCATGGGCGACGCGCCCGCTTTCGATGGCGTGGGTGAGCGTGCGCGTGACATGCTCCTGCCCGACGACATCGGCCATCTGCCGTGGACGCCATTTCCTAGCTAGGACTTCGTAGGCCATTGAAAACAGGATTTGAGAGTTGGAAGTTGAGAGTTTTGGCCGTGGGCGGGAACGGCGGGGTTTTTCTGGCTAACGGTCGAGCTGCCCCTCGTAGAACTTGCGTTCTATCTTCAGCGACGGAGTGCGCCTCAGCGGCTCGAAGCGGATGTCGATCTTGCGCGGATGCTTGTACGCCGCGAGATCGCCGCACTGGGTCTGGACTATCGCCCTGACGCGGGTCTCTATCTCCGGGCGCGGGAGCTGTGATCCGTCCGCCGCCTTGAACGCGGCCTCGTCGGGGACGACGATTAGGCCGACCTTCTCGCCGACATCCTCGCGGTCGTGGTAGCCGAGGATGAGGACATCACGGAGAAGCGGGTCGCGTGCGAGGCAGAGTTCGACCTCCTCAGGGTAGATGTTCTTGCCCTCGCGGTTGACGATGAGGGATTTCTTGCGCCCGCGTATTGTGTAGAAGCCGTCGGAATCGACGGACGCCAGATCGCCCGTGTGCAGCCAGCCGCCTTCAAGCGCCTCGGCTGTAGCCTCGGGCATGCCGAGGTAGCCTTTCATCACGATGGGGCCGCGGATGACGAGCTCGCCTATGCCCTGGTCGTCGGGATTGTCTATGCGGGCCTCGATGTTCTCCAGCGCAAGGCCGATCGTGCCTATGCGCGCCACCTTCGGCTCGGAGACCGATACGACCGGCGAGGCCTCTGTCAGTCCGTAGCCCTCGACGACGGATACGCCGAAGCGGCGCATGAATGAAATCGTTCCAGGGGGGCAGGGGGCACCTCCGGAGACAACCAGCCTCAGGCAACCACCGAGCTGCAGGCGCATGACGTTCTTCACAAGGCCGCGCAGATGGAAAGCCTGGAAGAGGAGAAGCCAGCGGTTGGTGCGCAGGGCGTCGTCGAACTTCGCCGCTATCTTCTCGAGAAGCAGCGGCACGGTCATCATGATCGTCGGGTGGAAGCGGCGGAAATCCTCGCCGAGCGTCCGCAGGCTCTGCACGAACTGCATTCTGGCATGGAGGCGGAGCGTCAGCAGCATGTTCGTCGTGAACGAGAAAGCATGGAAAAGCGGAAGGACCACCAGGAAGCGGTCGCTTGACTTCAGCACCTTTACCGTGGCGAGCGTTCCGATTGCGTCCGACGTAAAATTCGCGTGCGTGATCATCGCGCCCTTGGGAGCTCCGGTGGAACCGGAGGTGTAGATGATCGCGGCGACATCATCCGGTGTCGGCGCGACGGACGAATAACGCGATGTGGCTGCGGCGGCTGGGTGCTTCAGAGCTGCAAGGCGCGTCTCGATTGCCACGCATTCGCGCCCGGCTATCGTATCGGGGGCTGCATCGTCCGGTGCTAGATGCAGAAGGACTGTGCGCAGGGATGGAAGGTCCGGCGCCACGCGCTCGGCCACTTCTACATGGGCGTGGTCGGTTATCAGCGCAAGGCACGAGGCGTTGCGCATGACGTAGGTGATCTCCGCCGGCTTCAGCTTCGGGTCAAGGGGCACGACCGGCACTGCCGTGCCGGCGAGCGCGAGATACGTCTCGACCCAGTCCGGGCCGTTTTCGAGCATGAGCGCCACGGGTTTTGCGCGCGGCTCGATGCCCACAGAGGCCAGAAGTTCGGCGATGGCGCGGACACGCGCCGACATCTCCCCGAACGTGCGTCGGCATGTGCGGCCATCCCGGACGAACTCAACCGCGACACGGCCGGGGCATTCCCGCACCGCGTCGTCGAAGAAGTCCCTTAGCGTCCCGCAATCAGCCATTGCAAGGCTAATCCTCAACGTCCTCGTCGGCCGAAGCGGTGTAAATGACCGCGCGGCTGGAGGTGAAGCCCTTGCGGTTGAGGTTCCACAGGAGCCAATCCTGGAATGCCGCCGCACCATACGCCGAGGACATCATGGAGCGGGCCTGCTCGCGGACGGAGTCGGTGGCCACGGCATCGGCCGGCTCGCGCGCGGAGACGCATGCGAGCACCGCGCCGCCATAGACCTCGATCGGCTCGGATATGGCGCCGGTCTTCAGACGGGCTACGACGGGGGCGATGGCGCGGGCGTTTTCGAACGCCGAGGGCGAAAGCGAATCGGCCGAGAAGACGATCGACGTGGAGGCGACAAGACCCACCGAGGCGGCGGCGTCCGCGAAGGCCGGCGCAGGATCCGCGGCGAGAGCGGCCTTCAGCTTGGCGGCCGCCTCCTCCGCGGAGGCGATGAACTTCTTGTGGCGCATCGACGCCACCGTGAGCGGACGGATGGCCTCCTTGACCTCTTCGAGGGGCTGGGTGTGCGCGTAGTCGTTTGTCGTCGCGCGGAGCAGATAGACGAACTCGCGTCCGGCGGCGACGCCGTAGCGGGAGTCGTCGCGGGTGGCGTCGAGGTCATGCGCCGTCTCGCGGAACTCCTTCACGGCGTCATGCTCGATGCCGGGGAGGTACGAGCCTTCGAGCGGGAAGAGCTGCGTGTCGGCTGTCTTCATGCGGCGGGCCTCGCAACGCCAGGTGAAGGTCTCGAGATCGTTCGTGGCGAGCGACTCGATGAAGGCGTTTAGGTTTGTGACGGCCATGTCCGCCGCCTCCTGCATGGCGAGTTCCTTGCGGATGGAGTCGCGGACCTCGTCGAGCGGGATGGTCTCGACCCCGTTCGTTGTCGAGCGGGAGTAGAGCGACGGGTTGGCGTCGTAGTAGTCCTCGACGTCGACGTCGTCGATCACGACGAATGGCACGAAGTTCGTCACGGCCAGGGTGGCGTAGCGGACAGCGACACGGTCCGGCAGGGCGTAGTCGGCCTTGTTCTCCTCGTAGTACGCGAGGACGTCATCGTCCGTGGCCTCGATCTCGGAGGTGAGGAAGGCGTTGGAGACGGAGGCGTACTGGAACGTGATCTTGTCCGTCCGGGCGGCGACCTCGTCGTCGATCTCCATCGGGGAGGCGTTGTAGCCGGCCGCGACGGCGGCCATGAGTTTGGACAGGACGACCTGGTCGGCGAGGAGGCGCTCGTATCCGGCCGCGGTGAGGCCAAGCTGCTGCTCGACGATGCGCGAGTAGAGATCCGGGTCGAATGCGCCCTCGTTCTGGAATGCCTCCTGCGAGAGGAGTATGGAGCGGAGCTCCTCGGACGAGGCCACGATGCCCAGCTCCTTCGCGGTGCGCATGGCTGCGATGTGTGCCCACACCTGCGTCTCGACGGCGGCGGGCGTCTGGTCTGCCGGGCGCATGACGCGGTCGACGAATATCTGCGCGCGGGTGTACTCATCCTGCGTGATCTTCTCTTTGCCGAGGCGGCCGACGTACTCGTTGCCGCCCATGCCTCCGGAGAAGCACGACGGGAGCGCCAGGAACGACGCGCCGACTATCACGGCGAACACGAGCCATAGGACGCGGCTGCGGATCATGCGGTTGAAATGGTAGATGAACACTTTGTGGCCTCGGTTCTTTTTTTGTTAGGTGGTGCGGTGGTTGGGTGGGTTAGAAGAGGAAATCGTCCAGGGAGTTGTCGGTGGCTCCGGCGTCGGCTCCTGCGCCCGTGTCGGCCTCCGCGCCTGCATCGTCGCCGCCGGTCGCCGGGGCGTCGAAGAAGAGCCCGGCGTCAACGGCTTCTTCACCGTCGTCTGCCTCCTCCTCGTCGTCGGATGCGGCGACCGGGAGGTTGAAGACGTCGGAGCGCGTCACGACGTTGTCCTTGCCGACCGCGAAGGCGTAGCTCTCGCGGCCTTTGCCGTCGGGGCCGGTGGCCAGGACGGATACGATGAGGCGTCCACCGACAGGGGCCTTCTCCCGCCAGATCTTGACGGTGGAGCGGCTCGACATCGACACGGGCAGGAGCGATTCGTTGCCATCCACGTCCGATGTGTCGGGGTTGAGTTCGTTGCCCTTGTTGACGAAGACGCGGTAGTCGCCGAGCAGGTCGTTTATGCGCGTCATCGAGTGGTCCTTCATCGTGGTGATCGAAACGCCGTTTCCGCTCCTTAGTCCAGGTATGGCGAACTGCGGGCCTATCACCTTTATTGAGCTTGACGCCTCGGCGCGGACCTCAAGCGTGTCGTCGAGCGGCGTTGAGGAAAGCGAGAAGCGGGCGTTGCCCACCATCTCGACGCCGCGCCCGGCCGGGGTGTCGATCACGACGAACTCGTTCGTGTTCACGACGTCGAGGCGGGTCAGTATCTCGCCGGAGCGCAGGCCGACGATGCGGCAGTCGTTGGCGGCATGATCGATCCCGAAGGCCACGACCGTGTTTTCCGAGAGGCGCACCGCGTCCCTGTCCGACAGGGCTATCACGATGTCCGAGGCCTTGCCCGTGCGCACGATAGACCCGAACGGATACGTCTTGCCCTTGAGCACGGGGACGTACTCCTCAGCGCCCGGGAGGCGTATCTGGCACTCGCCTCGTGGCGCGATGACGCGCATCAGATTGTTGAAGGTGTCTGCGTGAAGAGACGCCGCCAGAAGCGTGACGGACAGCGCCATGCGGATTTTGGACATTCCCTTCATTCGTGTATCCTTCCTTCCCGAAGATTTAAGAATGTTAGAGGACGGCGCGGCAAAAGTCAAACCGTTTTGCCGACGACATCCAGGACAAGGGCGGCGAAGCGCTCCGCGGCGTCCGGGCGCGAGGCCGCCAGCATCGCCTCGCGCATCGAGCGGCGTCTGGCCTGGTCGCCGGCGACTCCGGCGATGTAGTCCGCGAGCGTCTCGGCCGATAGACCATCCTGCGGCAGCCAGTCTCCGCCGCCGCGCTCCGCCATGGACCTGGCGTTGAGCGTCTGGTGGTCGGCCGCCAGGTGCGGCAACGGCACGAAAAGCGCCGGAAGACCGGCCAGAGCCAGCTCCATGCATGACGACGCCCCCGCGCGCGATATGCAGAAATCAGCCTCCGCGTAGAGACGCGCCATCTCGTTGGAGAATCCCACCACCTCCACGGACGGATCCCCGAGGCCGGCGGCCGCGTACATGGCCCGTGCAGCCCCCTCGTTCCTCGTCCCCGCGATGTGCGTCACTTTGATCCTTTGGAATAGCTCCTGATGGCGTTCCCTGATTGATGCCACCGCCCCAACGACGATCTCGTTGAGCCGCAGCGCGCCCTGGCTTCCGCCCATAACGAGTAGCGAAAAGCGGTCAGGCGACGTCCGCGTAGCGCCTGCGCCCTTGGCGAACTCCGCCCTTAGCGGCATGCCTACGTCCTCCGTCCGCATCCGCCGCGGGAAACGCCCCTTGGCCTCCGGGAAGGCGATTCCGGCGGCGGCGGCGAAGCGCGCGATGAAGGCGTTGGCCGCACCCGGGGCGGCGTTCGCCTCGTGGATCACGACGGGTATGCCGCGCAGCCATGCGGCGATGGCCGGCGGTACGCTGGTGTAGCTGCCCATCACGACGAGGGCGTCCGGGCGTCTGCGTCCGAACTCGCGCCATACGCGCATGACGCATCCGGGGATCGACGCCGGGGAGCGTCTGGCTCCGGTGTTGAACACCTCGCCGTCCCAGCCCTCGAAAGTGCGCGCCTCGACCGCGCGCCCGGCCTGGAGAAGCGCCACATCGCATCCGCGCGCCGCGAGCACGCGCGCCGTTGCGATCCCCGGGAACGTGTGGCCGCCGGTGCCTCCGCATGCTAGGGCTATGCGCGGGCGCCGGCCGCCGGTCATTGCCGTCGCCGATGAGCTGGCGGATGTACCCCCGGACGATTTCCCTTCCGTGGTCTTTTCGTTCATGTCGCCTCCTGCCCGGCGTCGTCCTGCGGCGGGATATCCAGGGTTTCGAGTATGCGTTCGGCCGGGGTCAGGCAGCGCTTCTCGTTGTTGCACTTCTTGCAGCACGGAACGATGTTGCCGCGCTCGCTGCGCCCGCCGCGGGCGACGGGTATCACATGGTCCATCGTGAGCTCGGATGGCTTGAAGACCCCTCCGCAGTAATGGCATACCCCACGGGCGATCTGGTTCTTCCACCATTGCGACTGCCTCAGCTCGCGGGCCTTTTCGCGCTCGCGCCTGACATGCGCCTCCGAGGCCGAGGCCTCGACCCATCCGTCGCCTATCCCCCTGTCGCGCATCAGGCGATCTCCTCCGGTTCTTTAGACATGCGGTCCATCTCGCCCTGAATCAGCGCGGCGCGCGCGGTCCAGTCCCGCGTGGTTTCAAGGGCCTTGATGAGCGACGTCAGCTCAAGGCGGCGGCGGGCGACGGCCTCGTCCGAGATGTCAAGCGCGGCGCGCACGTTCTTCAGATGACCTATCCAGACACGGGCGATCAGGTCGCCGGCGGAATCGACGGGGCTTATCTCCTTCGAGAAGAGCGCCTTGGCCTCGTGAGTGGAGATGCTTTCCAGCATCGTGCGCACGGCCTCGTCGCCATTCTCGCTGAGCGATGCTATCGCCTCGCCGCCGTCAAGGAAGTCGGAAAGCGCGGCGCTGGCTATGGCCGCCTCGGGCGAGTCGCCCATCACGGATGGCGGCAGGAAGCCCGCCACGCGCCCGAAGATCGCCTCGTCGCCTTCGCACTGCACGAGTATGGCGGCCAGCGAGAGTAGCGGCGATTCGCCGGTGCGCCGCTTCGCGCCGGCCGGACTTGCGGCGCCTTGCGTGCGCGGAGGTGTTGTGGCGACGCGCTGCGCAGTCTGCGGTGTGGCGGCCGGGGGCGGCGTCCGCGACCCTTGCGCCGCGTTCCGCTTGGCCTCGGCTTCGGCAAGGTCCGCCTGTATCGCGTCGATCGGTACGCCAAGCGCCTCGGAGGCCTCCTGGACGAGGTAGCTGCGCATCACCGCCTTGGAGCAGGATGCGACGGTCTCGAGGATCTGGCGGGTGATGCGCTCGCGGGCGTCTATGGCGTCAGGATCTTCCTCCTCCGCCCTCATGGCCCGCGCCTGGTAGGTGATGAGCGAAAGCGGCTTGTCGATCAGCGCCCGGAATGCGTCGGGCCCTTTGTCGCGTATGAGGGAATCGGGATCCTCGCCGGGCGGGAGCGACGCCACCTGCACGGGCATGCCCTCGGCCAGGAAGAGGCGTCCGGTGCGGACCGCCGCCTTTGCCCCGGCGCCGTCGCCGTCGAAGACGAGTATCGCGCCGTCGGCGTAGCGTTTCAGGAGCCTTACATGCTCCTCAGTGAATGCCGTGCCCTGCGAAGCCACTGCGTTGCCGAAGCCGGCCGAGTGGCATCGGATGACGTCGATCTGCCCTTCGCACACGAGCGCCTCGCGTCGGCTTGACGCCACGATCTTCTGACGCGCGAAGTCGAGCGCGTAGAGGATCGACCCCTTGCGGAAGATCGCCGTCTCCGGGCTGTTGACGTACTTCGCCGCCTTGGCGTCCTTGTCGAGGATGCGCCCGCTGAATGCGACGACGTGTCCTGTGGCGTCGCGGATCGGGAACATGAGGCGGCCGTGGAAACGGTCGTAATAGTCGCTACGCCCCTCCTGGGGCGGCGAGAGGACCCCGGCGGAGACGAGTTGCTCCGGGTCGACGGAGTTCGCCTTTGCCCATTCGAGGATCGCGCCGCGCCTGTCGGGCGCGTAGCCTATGCCGAAGCGTTCGGCGGTCTCGCCGTCAAGGCGGCGCGAGGCCAGATACGCGCGGGCGGCGGCGGCTTCCGGCAGTTCAAGAAGGCATTTGCGGTAGTGCGCCGCGAGATCGGAGTGGATGCGGAGCAGGACGGAGCGCGCGGCGGCCTCGTAGTCGGTGGTCGTCTCGAGTTCCACGCCGCAGCGGCCGGCGAGGTGTCGGACGGCGTCGGGGAATGTCATGCCGTCCGACATCATCAGGAACTTGAAGATGTCGCCATGCGCGCCGCAGCCGAAGCAATGGAACGAGCGGCGTGCGGGCGAGACGATGAAGGACGGGGTCTTCTCCTTATGGAACGGGCAGCACGCCTTGAAGTCGGAGCCCGCTCGCTTGAGGGCGATGCGGGACCCTATCAGCTCGACTATGTCGATCCTCTGTCGGATCTCCTCGAGTGTCCGGTCTGGAATGTGTCCGGCCATGGCTACGGATTGCGCGGCTATTAGCGGCCCTTCCCGTGGGCCATCCCATTGGGCTGCGCCGCGCCGAACGCGCGCATGGCGGCCGGCACGACCTGCTTCCCGACGCGCGACGACGAGATCGCGCCGCCAAGCGGGTCGCCAGGCAACAGTCTGGCGCATGTGAATATGGCGAGGATGATCAGAAGCGCCTTCGCCAGTCCGGCTATTGCGCCAAGGATGTTGTCGAGGGGCGGCTCGACGACAAGTCGGAAGAAGCGCGTCAGCACCGTGCGCACTACCACGAAAACCACGGCGCCGAGCAGTATCGCGAGGACGAGCGCGGATATGGAGTGGAGGGCGGCATGGTGCTTGAAGAACGCGACCCCGCCGAGCGCGGAGCGGGCGGACGGGCTGATCCACAGACCGGCGTTGAAGCCGGCGAAGAGCCCAAGGAGGGCTCCTATGATGTCCGACAGGCCGCGGCGCGCGCCCACCGCGACGAAGACGAGCACAAGGACAAGGCACGCTATGTCGATCCACGTGCCTGTGCCAGCGTTCTTCAGGAATGCCGTGATGGAGGATGCCGTGGGCATGGTCCTGTCTGCCGCCTACTTCTGGAATGCGGTCTGCGGCATCGCCGCGAACCACTTCGCGAATGCGGACGCATCGGTTCCGGCCATCCTGGCGCGGCGGAGATGCTCCTCGCCGAAGACTCGGGCCTCGTAGAAGCGTTTCTGCGTGGCCCAGGCGTAGGAAGCCAGCTCGTAAGAGCGGATGTCGTCCGGCCAGCGCGGTATGACGGTCTCGCATAGCATCCTCGTAGCCTTGACGGGGTCGCCGAGCGAGTAGGCTATGTACGCCTGCCAGTAGAACGGGTCGGACTTCGACGGGTCGAGCTTTGCGGCTAGCTCGTACGTCTCCGAAGCGTCGGAGTAGTGGCGCGCGGCGAAGTGGGCCGTCGCGAGGGAGGAGGCGGCGTGATAGGACTCCGGATCGGCCTTCAAGGCCTTTTCGAAGGAGTCTATCGCGAGCTGCCATTTCGAGCGGGCGTACGAATCCGATCCTTTCGCGATGAGAGCCGCGGCTTCGGCGTTGGTGTCATGGGGTTTCGATTTCACATCGTCGCCCCGTCCTTCGCGGAGCGCGGCGAGGTTCTGGATGGCCGGCTTGTACGACGGGTCGGTCGAGATGGCGCGTGTGAGCCGCAGGAAGGCGAGATCGTCGCGGCCTAGGCGGTGTTCGCATACCGCGAGCGCGGAGAGAGCGCGCGCCTGCCTGGCCGGCTCGTCGTCGTCCGTGACCAGACCGTCCAGTATCTCGTGGGCGGTCTCGATGTCGCCGTTCTCCATGAGCAGATGGGCGCGGTATTCGGCTGCGTCGGTGGCGCCGATGTCGAGGGACCGCGCGTTTTCGAAGGCGCGGATCGCGCCTTCCTTGTCTCCTGCCATCGCCTTGGCGACGCCTATGTTGTAATGGAGCGTCGAGGTCGCGCCTCCGTCGCGGACGACCTTCTCAAGCGTCTTGGCCGCTGCCTCATACCTGCCGGCGTTGAACTCCTCGACCGCCTTGGCGGCATCGGACTTGCCGCCGCCGCATCCAGCGGCGAACGCCGCGGCCAGAGTGGCGATAAGTGAAATGTGAAGATGGGGTTTCATACCGCATATTCTAGACTAGACCCGCGTGATTATCAAGGCTTATGGTATCATTCCCACAGCGCTTCTTTGGCGTTGTTCGACATCATGAAGGACATAGCATCGGAAATCTACACGCTTGACGACATCTTCCACGACGGATGGGGCGTGTTTCTGGACATATTCCGCAAGTGCGCGCCGATACTGTTCGTGTGCGCCTTCATATCCACGCTGCTCGGCGAGTCGGTCATCGCGCGGATGCCGTTCGAGGAGTGGCTGGCGCCGCTCCGCAAGGGCGATAACGGCGACGTGATGGTCTTGAAAGCCCAGACGCAGCTCTCCGCCTACATCCAGATGCTGTTCAACTTCTTCATCCTCAACATCGCCCAGATCGCCACCGTCAAGTTCGCGGAGGCGTCCGTGACGAGGCGCGAGACCACCACTGGCGAGGTTATGCGCGAGACGTTCCGCCGCTACCCTCGCGTGCTCGGCACGCTCGCCCTTGGAGGGTTGATCATTTTCGGGCTGACTTTGCTCCTGATAGTGCCGGGCATAATCTGGAACGTGTACTACCTCTTCGCCATGTACGTGGCCGCCATAACCTCCCTCTCCGGGAAGAAGGCGCTCGACTACTCCAAGTCGCTCGTCAAGGGGGCCTTCTGGCGGACGCTTGGCTACTTCTGCTGCATAAACCTCACGGCCGGCCTCGTTTCGGTGCTGGTGGCTTTGGCAACAGCATCGCTCGTGAACCTGGTGCCGGCGCAAGGCCAGATCGTCGCCGAGGCCGCATCCGGCGGCGTCTCCGCGCTTGTCAGCGTCTTCACGTTTTCCCTAGGCACGGTATTCTTCCTCAACACAGCGTATATTCGCCGCAACAAGGCTTGAAAGTCGTAGGCGAATCGAAGATAATTTTTGCCTGAAAACACGTCATGGCTTCTAAACGCATACTAGTGACCGGCACTGCCGGGTTCATAGGCTTCCATCTCGCGAAGCGCCTCATTGGCGAAGGCTTCGAGGTCTTCGGGATCGACAACTTCAACGACTACTACCCCGTCGCCCTCAAGGAGGCGCGCCACGCGCAGCTGGAGGCGCTGCCGGGATATTCCTTCGCCCGCGCGGATCTCGCCGACAAGGCCGCGCTGGAGGCGGTCTTCCGCGACTTCCGCCCGGACTGCGTCGTGAATCTCGCGGCGCAGGCCGGTGTCCGCTACTCGATCACGAACCCGGATGTCTATATCGACTCGAACATCATTGGCTTCTTCAACATCCTCGAGTGCTGCCGCCACGCCGAAACGAAGCCCAGGCTCCTCTACGCCTCGTCATCCTCCGTCTATGGCGGCAACAAGACTCTTCCGTTCTCCGAGGACCAGGCGGTCGATCACCCGGTGAGCCTCTATGCCGCGACAAAGAAGTCGAACGAGCTGATGGCGCACTGCTACAGCCACCTCTACGGCTTCCAGGCGCTTGGCTTCCGCTTCTTCACGGTCTATGGGCCGTGGGGGCGTCCGGACATGGCGGCCTATCTCTTCGCGGACGCGATGTCGCGCGGCGAGCCTATCAAGGTCTTCAACAACGGAGAGATGTACCGCGACTTCACCTTCATCGACGACATCGTCTCCGGTCTCGTCGCCTGCATCCGCGCCGAGGACCTTCCGCAGTACGAGGTGTACAACATCGGCAACCACCGGAGCGAGCGCCTCATGGACATGATAGCCATCATCGCCCATGAACTTGGCATAGAGAAGCCGGCGATGATCATGATGCCTATGCAGGACGGCGACGTCCCTGCCACATACGCCAGCATCGACAAGCTCCGCGCCGCCGTCGGCTACGAACCAACCACCCCAATCCAAGTCGGCCTTCCGAAGTTCATCTCCTGGTTCAAGGAGTGGAAAGGGATCAGGGGTTAGAGGTTTAGGGAATAGGGAACGGGGAAGAGGGAACAGATTAGTCCGAGTGGCTAGTTCTAGTGACTAGTAGTTCCCGACCTTTCTGACTTTTTAGACCTTCCCGACCTTCTGGACCTTTGCGCCATCTGTGTCTCTGCGTGACCCACCCGTGTGGGTTTTAGACAGGATTTACAGGATTGACAGGATTTCTCCTTTCGACCTTTAAAGCTTCAACGGCCGCGCTAGCGGCTCCTTACATTGGAAATCTGCGAGATATTTGCCTTGATTTATGGGACGATATCCGGTTTAATTGATATGATTTTTGGGAGAATAATGTGTCGATATGGTCTGATTTTCGGGAGGTTGTGCTATGAGAAGGACGATGGACAGTGTTTTGTCAAAATGGACGGATACAGATGACGCAAAGCCATTGCTGCTTCGTGGCGCCCGTCAGGTTGGCAAGACATATTGCGTTCGTCAACTTGGCAAGCGATTTCGCCATTTCGTGGAAATCAACTTCGAGGAGACGCCAGAGGCCAGTCACTTTTTTGACGGGACGCTGACAATCGCCCCGCTTGTTTCCAAGTTGTCGGCATTTGCAGGTAAGCCAATTCGCCCAGGGGAAACACTCCTG
>JAFSZJ010000028.1 GCA_017458965.1 Kiritimatiellia bacterium
GCACGCCTTCTACCAGCTCATCCACCAGGGCACGCGCCTCATCCCGTGCGACTTCATCGGCTTCTGCCGCACGCACAACCCGATCGGCGACCACCACGCCAAGCTCATGGCGAATTTCATCGCCCAGACCGAGGCACTCGCCTTCGGCAAGACCGCCGACGAGTGCCGCGCCGAAGGCGTGCCGGAGGCCCTGGTCCCGCACAAGACCTTCACTGGCAACCGCCCGTCGAACACGCTCCTCGCCGACGAGCTGACCCCGAAGACCTTCGGCGCGCTCATCGCGCTCTACGAGCACAAGGTCTTCACGCAGGGCGTCATCTGGAACGTCTTCTCGTTCGACCAGTGGGGCGTCCAGCTCGGCAAGGTTCTGGCGGGCAAGGTGCTGAAGGAGCTCACGTCCGCCAAGACCCCGGAACCGGCGCACGACTCCTCGACGAACGCCCTCATAGCGAGGTTCCGCAAGGCCAACGCGAAATAACGCCAAGCACACGGAGGACAGCACGCATGGACGCCGACAACAGGGCATGGATATCGGAATGCATACGCGACTCGCGCGCGGCGGTCGATTCGCTTGAGGAGCAGATCGGCAAGGTCTCCGACGCGGCCAACCTCGTCGTTTCGACCTTCGAGCGCGGATGCAAGATCCTGACCTGCGGCAACGGCGGCAGCGCGGCCGAGGCGATGCACATGTCGGAGGAGGCCGTCGGGCGCTTCCGCTCCAACCGCGTCAGCCTTCCGGCCGTGGCCCTCGTCGCGGACGGGACGGCCCTGACCTGCATCGGCAACGACTACGGCTTCGACGAGATATTCGCGCGCCAGATAGAGGGGCTCGGAAACGAGGGCGACCTCCTTGCCGCCTTCTCGACCAGCGGCAACGGACGCAACCTCATCCGCGCCGTCGAGGCGGCGCGCGCGAAGAGGATGAACGTTCTGCTCATCCTCGGACGCGACGGCGGACGGCTTGCAGGGAAGGGCGACATCGAGATCACGATTCGCGGCACCGACTCCGGCCGCATACAGGAGGCGCACCAGCTGCTGATGCACATCCTGCTCGACGCCGTGGACCGCCGCTTCGTGCCGCAAGGGGGAACGCCATGACCAGATCGTCAGCCATCGCACTGGCCGCGCTTGTCGCATCGGCGTCAAGCCTCATGGCGCAAACGATCACCTTCGCCCTGAAGATGGAGAGCACCTCCTTCGTCGCGGGGGAGACCGTGTACGCCAAGGTCGACATCGTCAACCGCGGAACGCGTCCGGTCGTCATCAGCGATTTCGGTCCGTCGAAGGGCAACCGCCTCTACTTCGAGATATCGCGCACCTCCCACTTCACGCTTCCCCAGAGGCGCGAGGGGCTGATCATAGACGATCTCGACCTCGTCCGCGACGAGGGCGCCTCGTTCCGCATCCCGATCTCGGAGTGGTACGACCTCTCCGCCGAAGGACGCTACGCGATCAAGGCGGTGCTCATCCTCGACAACCTGAGATACGACTCGCCTTCCACCTCGTTCGACGTGGTGCCAGGCATCGAGCTTGCCTCGTTGCGGCAGTACGTCTCGGCCAACCCGCCCGTCGAGCGCGACCTCCGCCTTGTGTACTGGACGAGGAACGGACAGGATCTCGCCTTCCTTCGGACGAAGGATTCCCCCGCAGGCAAGACGTACGGCACTTTGCTTCTCGGTCCTATACTCCGCGTCAAGAAGCCCACTATGCGCCTTGAAGGCGACGATTCCGTGCTCGTCTTCCGGCAGGTGTCGCGCGACTCCACGATCCTCGCAACCATCAAATCGACGCTGGAAGGCGTTGAGCTCGTCCGTCAGGACCAGGCCATCCCAGGCAACGCTAAGACCGCGCCCTAGCACGGTTCAAGAAAAGCGTGGCCGCGTATGCGTGGCCAAAGATCGCCTCCGGCGGTCCGGAAAGTCTGGAAAGTCGTGAAAGTCCGGAAAGTCTGGAAAGTCGTGAAAGTCCGGAAGGTCCCGGATGTCCCGGATGTCTCGGATGTCTTGAAGGTCGGGAAGAGACTCTTTTCCTTCATCCCTAGTACTTCGCCGCGCCAGCGGCGGCGTCGTTCGTCCTTCGCCGCGAAGCGGCGGCGTCACTCGTCATTGCGCCGCTCGCGTGGCGCGGTGCCGGGTTATCGGGATATCGGATTATCGGGATGTCGCCTGAACTTCAGACCTCCCAACTATTATCTATTATCTGTTATCTATTATCTGCGCTGCCTAGCAGCGCT
Source organism: Kiritimatiellia bacterium (assembly GCA_017458965.1). Classification (GTDB taxonomy): domain Bacteria; phylum Verrucomicrobiota; class Kiritimatiellia; order RFP12; family JAAYLN01; genus RGIG3612. Next base: position 2,234 of record JAFSZJ010000028.1, read on the forward strand.
TTTATCCGATAACCACATTACTGGCAAAGGCGCTACCGCGCCTGGTTTCGTGTCCCCGCGCAGCGGGGCTTCCGTGTCCTTTGACAGCGGCGGCGATGCTCGCATCGCGGGGCATGGGATGGCGCATGACATGCTTGCATGTAGATGCGACAGGCCGAGCCCAACGGTCGCCACGGCGACCGGCCGCGACAAAGGTTTCCGTGTTCCGCGCGAAGCGCAATTATTTGCGGCCTATGCGCACCTTGCGGCTACACATTATTTGAAACCGCTCTAGCCACTAGGACTGTCCACTCCATTGTGCATTGTGCATTATGCATTGTGCATTGTGCATTGCCGCCAGCGGCGGCTCTAGCGCAAGGAGTCTTTGGCGCGGAGGGAGCGGGCCTTCTCCTTCAGCTGGTCGCGGCGGGATGCCTCGTCGGCGGTCTGCTGGAAGTGTCGCAGGACGAGCTGCGACAGGAAGTCCTGCATCGTCGATGAGTTGATGTTGCGCATCCGGTTGAAGGCGATGATCTCGTTGGAGTACAGGCGCAAGTCGAAAAGGACGCTACCCTCCCCTTTCGTCATGCGCCATGACATGCCGCTGCCGTTGCGCGGGAGAAGCGGCAGTATGTCGCGCATGTCCGGGATGGACTGTATCAGGCGGGTCACTATGGACATCGGCGCGGCCGATCCTCCGCCAAGGAGCGTTTCGCCATCTGGCACGGCCCCCATGGGCGCGGCGAGCGTCGCCAGCGTCTCGGAGGAGCGCGGAGCCCCGTCGTCTTCGAGCCATGGGTCGATCAGTCCGGACGCCCCTCGCGCCACGATCAGGCGCCCGTCCGCGACGGCCAGTTCCACATGGTTCAGGCCAAGGAGGTAGGAGACCGCCGCGCTCGTCTGCCCCATTCCCGCGCCGGACGACGGCGAAAGCGACTGCGGGACATTATATGCGTGGATCCGGCATCCCAGTCGATCGGTCTGCACGACGCGCCTGATGCGCGCGTTCGCCTGCGAGAGGCCGTTGGAGGAGAAGTAGCTTTCCAACGCCTCCTCCACCGCCGAAGGCGACTTGAGCTCCGTCGCGGACACGACGCCTATGCGCCCCGCCGCCTGGTCGATGACGAACGACGAGAACGATGCGTCCGCCAGATGCGGACGGATTGTCTCATCGAGGTCGAAGACGCATGGCGCTATGCCAAGCCCTACGAGGCGGGTGTTGTCCGAGAGGCTGGCAAGCCATCTGCGGTTGCTCTTCGGAAGCGCCTCGACCAGCCCCGTCAGGTCGCTTGCGCATCGCTTCGGCGCTATGCGCGGCATGGCGGCAGCCAGCGCGGCCGACGGCGGCGAGAGACTTGACACGCATGCGTCCATGTCGCCACCGGGAACCGGCGCCAGGCGCGTCGAGAGCTCCCAGCGGTTCATCGCGGCTGAGACGGCGAGGTCGATGCGGCTGAACTGCGAGAAGAAGACGCCCAGCTCCCGTATGTGGAGGAGCGTGTTGCCGGCGGTGGCCTCCTCGGAGACCGCATCCTTGTCGAGCGAGGCCAGGAGCTCCATGAATAGGCCAAGCAACGGGCCATTGGCCGAGAGCGAAACCGGGTAGTCGCGGTGCGGCTTCGCCGATGGCAGTGTATGCGATTTCAGATGGTACGCCATCCAGCGTATTGGATCGATGTCGGGTGAGACCATGGCGTTGCCGCCTGCCATCGCCACGTAGAGTGGATCTACCGAGACGCCATCAAGCGGGCCTGAGCATATCTTGATGCTTCCGCCACCGACATCGCGGTACTTGCGGCGGAGGGCCGCCATGAGTTCGCGCACCCCGCCGTCCTTGAGCGGGATCACCACCGCCGGCTCCGGAAGCGAATCCGGCGGGTCGTTCGAGAGCAGGAAGTAGTCCACCGGGCGGTCTAGGTCGATGCCGTCCAGGGAGTCCAGGAAGAACGCCGAGACGATGCGGCCTAGGCAGGCCTGGCGCGACACATCGACCCCGCTCCCGACAAGACCGTCCTCGATCATGCGCGACGCCGACGAAAGCGATTCGAGGCGGATGGCGACCATCGGCTCAAGCAACATGTACGACGGGATCTCGCCGGCCTGCCCAGCGACGTCGTCCTGCGCCGCGGTCGTGCCTGCGCAAAGCGCCATGACCAGCGTTCCTGCGGCGATGAGCCAGGGCCTGCGCGTCACGGACGGCCCCCGTTGGTTTTGATGGACTTCACAAGCGAGCGGACAAGGGCAATGAGCTCCGGATCGTCCGTGACCCACGCCATCTTCTCGAAATCGATGCTCGCGCGCATGAATGCGACATCTCTATTGCCGAGGGCGTCCTTCGGGAGTTTTCCGTGGCGTTGCCCCAGGCCGGCGTCCACGAATCGCTGAAGCCATACGCGGATCTCTTCGGGCTGGAGCCCGAGGCGCTCCTGGTACTTGTCCTGCCATCGGTCGTTGCCGACGTCGGTGGAGAAGGCGTCGGATACAAGCGGGCTAGACCCCTCCACGAAGTCGATGTAGCCCACGCCGACAAGGTTGATGGTGCATTGCGCGCCCTTGGCCGGCTGGTACGTGACAAGCAGCCAGTTGAGCTGGGAGTCGCCGACCTGGACGGGCGGGGTGGCGCATCCCGCGCAAAGCGCGGCGGTCACTGCCAGATGGAGCATGAAAGCTGGCAATCGCATGGCGTTCACTCCGCCTTGGCTTCGACGCCCCTGGTCTCGAGCTTGATCCGGGCCCCGTCTGTAAGGCGGTGCTGGCCCTCCAGCACTATCTCGTCGTCGGCGGACAGCCCTTCGACGATCTCCACGACCGCGTCGTCGCGGACACCGAGCTTGACGCGCACGGCGCGCGCGGCATCGCCGTCCACGCGATAGACGATCCACTCCGAGCCGTTGCGGATGACCGCGTCGAACGGCACGCACAGGACATCCTCGCGAAGATCCATCGCAAGCGAGCCTACGGCGTACATGCCCGGGACGTACCGGCCGTCCGGATTGGGGAACTGCGCCTCGATGCGCAACGTGCGGGTCGAGGCGTCGGCCACCGGATACACACGCGACACGACGGTCTCGATCGCTTCGCCGGGATAGGCGTCCACCTCTATGGAGATCGGCGTCTTGCCGGCCATGATTGACGCAAAGCGAGTGGTCGGCACATCCATCTGGAAGCGCAGCGGATCGGTCTGCGTGACGACGGCGATCTCGTCGCCGGCGGACAGCAGCGCGCCAGGCTCGACAGACCGCTTCGAGACGACGCCGTCCATAGGCGCCTTGATCGTAGTCTCGTCGAGGTTGATGGCGGCTATGGCAAGCTCTGCCTTGGCCTGGGCCAGCGACGCCTCGGCCTTCTCAAGGGCCGCCTCAGCCATGTCCCGCTCCTGCTGCGACGTTATGGACTTGCGGAAAAGCGCCTCCACCCGGTCGAACTCGCGTTTTGCGTCCTTCAATCCGGCCTCCTGCGCAGCGACGGCCGCCTTTGCGGCGTCATGCCGCGCCTGATGGTCCCTGTCCTCGATCCTCGCGATGCGGCTTCCCGCCTTGACGGGGACGCCCTCCTCAAGACGCTTCCCGTCCTCCGTCTCAAGCGACATCAGACGGCCGGCGACCTTCGTCGAAACCGCCACCTCCGCCGGGGCCACCACGTTGCCGGCGCGGCGGATCCTCTGCGACATCGCCTGGCGATGCGGCTTGCAGGTCCTCACGAGGAACACCCGCCCACCGTCATCCGCGCATGCGGACGACACGGCAAGGGCGATCACCGTCGCCAACGTCGCGAATCGCTGTATGCTCATGTGTCCCCCGTAGCCTTACAGCGGCGGGCACGGCCATCGTGCCGCCTGGTTGCCTCGCCTATTGCCTGCCGACGCGCAGGGTTAGTCCGTTGCGGCCAGTGACGATGGCGTACGCGCCGACGGGGATCTCGTCCTCCGACTCGGCCTGCCAGTTCACCCCGTTCAGCTCCACCTTCCCAGGCTTGCCGGGACCGATCGGATCAACGGCCACCACCTTGCGCCCCACGCACGACTCATCGACGTCGCCGCCATCCGGCGTGTTGCCGTCGCGGACGACCTTCCCGCCAGCCCAGGACTTCCTGAAGCAGATCAGCGACGCAAGCGACGAGACCGAGAATATCAGCAGCGCCGCGCCGTCGCCAAGACCGGAGAAGACAAGCTTGACTATGCCCGTCAGGATCGCCCCCGCCCCGAAGAAGATGATGACGAACCCCGGAACGAAGAACTCCGACACCGCCAGGACCAGGCCCAGCGCCAGCCACATCACGTAAGTCATATTCCCGCTCCCTTCGCTTGCCGTTCAGTTTCAGCCTTTGAAGAACGCCCAATACGCCCGGTAGGTCATGTAGGCGTCGAACTTGGCGGCTACTTCGCACGGCGCGTGCATGTTCAGCAGCGGCGTGCCGAGATCCACCACGTCCATGCCGAAGCGCGACATGAAGAGGGCGATCGTGCCGCCGCCGCCTTTGTCCACCTTGCCTAGTTCGCCGATCTGCCATGCCACCTTGTGCTTGGCGAAGACGCCACGCAGCGACGCGAGGAACTCCGCCCTGGCGTCGTTCGCGCCGCTCTTGCCGCGGCTGCCGGTGTATTTGTTGAAGCAGCCGCCGGCGTTGAGGATGGCCGTGTTGTTCGGGGCGTCTAGATCCGAGAAGAGCGGGTCCGAGGCGTTGGTGACATCGGCGGAGAGCATACGCGAAGCCTCCAGCGCGCGGCGGGTGACGATATCCGAATAGCCCTTCGCGTCGTAGCGGAAGAGCAGTTCTGCTATGGAGTTCTCGAAGAACGACGAATCCATGCCCGTCGCGCCGACGGAGCCGATCTCCTCCTTGTCGCACATGATGACGACCGCAGTCCGCTCCGGCACGTCCCCCTGGTCGATCAGCGCGCGGAGGCCAGCGTATGCGCAGATGCGGTCGTCATGTCCGTAGCCGGCGATCATCGAGCGGTCGAAGCCCATCTCGCGCGGCATCCCTGCCGGTACGATCTCCAGCTCCGCGCTCACGAGGTCCTCCTCCGTGATGCCGTATTTCTCGCCGAGCATCCGCAGGACGTTCAGCTTGACCTTTTCCTTCACGTCCTTGTCGTCGCTCGCCTTTGGGCAGGGCTCCGAGGCGATGAGGAGGTCGAGGCTCTCGCCGGGGATGGCCTCGGAGAGCGCCTTCTTCGCCTGCTCCTGGCCAAGGTGCGGGAGGATGTCCGTGATCATGAAGATCGGGTCTACGGGATCGTCGCCGATGGCGATGTCGATCCTCGTGCCGTCAGGCTTGCAGACGACGCCGTAGAGTGCGAGAGGCCTTACGAGCCACTGGTACTTCTTTATGCCGCCGTAGTAGTGCGTGTCGAAGTAGGCGAGGCCGCCCTTTTCTGTCAGCGGCACCGGCTTGAGGTCGATGCGCGGGGCGTCCGTGTGGCCGCCGACGACATCCACGCCCATGGCCGGGCTACGCTTGCCGACGATGGCCGCCAGAAGCGTCTTGCCATGGTAGCCGCGGTAGAAGCGGTCTCCGGTCTTCAAGGTCTTGAAGGAGTCGAGCGGGCGGAAGCCGTTGCGCTCCAGCAGGGCGACCGACTCCGCGTAGGCGCGGCGCTCAGTCTTGGCCTTGCCGAGGAATCCCATGTAATCCGCGCAATAGGCCTCCATCGCCTTGCGCTCCTTCGGAGAGAGACCGCTAAGCCCCTCCTCGCGCTTGAAGATGCCATTTGACGGTTTCATTGCTTTCTTGTCCATGATGCTCCTTGTGCGGCTGTTGCGTGTATGTTACCACACAACACGCCGATCTTACCCTCGCGACTTGCATGGAAACGTTGCCGCGAAACGACTGGAATGCTAGTATAAGCGCAACATGATGAATTAGGCATTCCCAAGGTGTTGCCTGTGATGCGTCGATCACGGAGGACAAAATGGGGAAACCCATTCTTGCAGCGTTAACGCTTGGGGCGCTTTGCTCGCTTCCCGCCTTCGCGCTTCCACGCCCGGCCACGGCGTCGTTCGCCCGAGGCGCGCAGTTCGAGGTCGCCGGCTACGATTCGTCGAAGCCGGCGCTTTCGGGCTTCCCTGTGCTGGTCAGGCTTGAGGACGATTCTCCGTCCGGTTTTCATTACTCTCAGTTCCTGTCGTCATCCGACGGCGCCGACCTGTGCTTCATCGACATGGAAGGCAACGGCCTCCCGTTCGAGATCGACACGTGGAACCCTAACGGCACGTCGCTTGTCTGGGTCACGCTTCCCACGATGGAGCACGGGACGCAATTCGTGATGTGCTGGGGCGGCGCGACGAGCGGCAAGACCATCTGCCCCGACAACCCGTTCGCGGACTACAAGGGGGTCTGGCACATGAACACGGCCTCGCCCGCAGACGCCTCCGGCTCCGGCAACGACGGCACGGCGGCGGGCAACGCGGCCATCGCCGCCGGCAGGATCGGATCCGCCCTCTCCCTGCCGAACAAGAGCGATTACGTGACATGCGGACAGAACCAGTCCAACGCAGAACTCAAGGATGGCTTCTCCGTCGAGGCATGGGTGAATGCCGACAACCTCTCAGGCAACCACTGCGTTTTCGGTAAAAACCTCTTCATCTAGTTCAGGACAGGCGGAAGCACCCAGTTCCAGGTAACCACGCCGGGCAAGAAGGACCACAACATGAACGTGACCGTGCCGTCCGCCGGAACATGGTGGCACGCCGCCCTGACCTTCAAGAAAAACACCTCCAACGGCTGCAAGGTCTACGTGAATGGCGCACTGGCGGTGCAGACGGGATCCGGCGACATCAGCGACCAGTCGAACTCCACCGAGATGTGGCTCGGCCGCAACCAGTGGGGGAACGACCAGAACTTCCAGGGGCTTCTCGATGAAATACGCCTTTCCGCCGGCATAAAATCCGACGACTGGATCGCCGCGACATACGCGACGCAAAGCGACCCAGACTTCCTGACAGTCGGCGCAGCCGAGACCTACGAGGCCTCCGCCGCGCCTGACGTGGGACTTGCCGCGCCGCCGTCCGCCGTTCTCTACACGAACGCGACGCTTACGGCGACCATCGCCTCGCTTGGCATGAATGACCTGAAGACCACGGACGCAAGCTGGGTCGATTCGCTCCTCGTCGTGAGCGAAAACGCCGATCTCTCCGCACCGCTCTTCTCCATTCCACTGAGCCGCGTATCGTCGGTTCCGGAGTCGATCCCGGTATCGGCTGGCGGTTTTCGCAGGATGGTTCAAAGATTGACATTTCCTTTGGCGTCTCCGGCATTTACGACGGGGCGACTGGCATCGCCACGCTGACCTACGACGGCGCAGTGCAAGGGACGGAAGGCATCATCGAGGCCGGACTCGTTTCCTGGCCGGTGGTCGCCGCTGCCGACGGAACCGCGACGGCCACCGTCGTCGTGACCGCGACGCTCGAAGGGCAGACATACAGCCAGACCTTCACGGCGGACATCACTCCTGGATCCAACGCGGTTTCGGTTCCGGACATCGCGGCGCACATGAGCGCCGCGACATCGATACGCATCCATACCGGCGACATCGTCACGCTACCGGAACCGCAGGGCAATGCGTACTACATCGTCGGCAACAAGCTCTTCGGATCTCTCGACGGCGACGTTCTTACCGCGCTTCGACCGGGCATCCTCGGCGTCCACTGCGTGGGCAACGACTATGCCACCAACACGCTCGCGGTCATAGTCCTTCCCGAAACGATTGACGAAGGCGGCATATACATCTACGACGAAACGGTCGTCAACGGGAACGGGACCTGGGACGTCGCGGCCCAGTGGGAAAAGGTCGGCGGCGGAACCAGGGACTCGTACCCGCACAACACCAACGACATCGCCATCATACCGTTCTACTCGACCGGCAGCAGGTCAATCAACCTTGGCGCGAACATCGCAGTCGGCTCCATTTTCTTTGGCGGGTTCCGCGACATGAATGTCTCGACGGGGCTGGGGTCGAACAACTCCAACTACCAGCGCAACATAAAGCTGGCGCGTACGGACGGGGAGCCAGTGCTTATCCAATGCTGCTCCAGCGCGATGGCGAAAGACCACAAGACGACGATCTCGTTCAACGCCGCCATCATCCTCGACTACACCGTCGACACCGTCATGAGCGGCGGCTGGGACGGGACCGACCCGGAATGGACGGCGGGGAGAATCGGCTTTGGCGGCGACACGACCAATACTCTCCCCGCAGGCGTGACGCTGACATTCGTCGAGTTCGACACCCAGGCGACGGACAACAGCCAGACCGTTGGCATGGGACGCCTTGTCGGTGGCGGAACCCTCTGGAACCGTTCCGCGGCGAACATCAAGTTCTCCGGCAGCAGCATCCTCGCCAAATTCACAGGCCTACTTCGCGACTCCAGCCATGGCAACCGCGGTGTCGGTCGCTCCGGCCCCATCTTCGTTCGTACGCCAAGCGCGACAAACACGATCTACGAACTCGTGGTGTTCGTCGCCCGGAACGGGTCCGGCCGGGCGGAGGTCTCCTCCGCCGGCGTCGGACGATTCTGCACCGGATGGGAACCTGGCTATGGGTCAACCTATTTCGCCGAGGCCAACTGGTTCCCGGCCCTGGGGCTTGTCATGCGCGGTGGATCGCATAGCAGCCGCGCCACGGAAGACAAGTCGTGGGGCGTGGGCGGGCGCGAGCGCAAGGTCGGCTCGCGGCTTGCCGTCGCCAACGGCTTCAACTCTCCGGGAAATCGCTGGCAATCTCGTCCGACGTGACGGTCAACTCGATCGTCCTGTCCAATCAGGGGAACAAAAGCAAGCTCCTAGGCGAAGGCCGGACGCTGACGGTCTCATCCGGCGGCCTGATCCTGCATTCAGCCGGAACGTCGATAGGCGAGGCCGGAAATGCGGCCAGCGGATCGATCGTCCTCGGCGACGCCGAACATCCCGCATATGTCTGGGCGAAGGGTGAGGACCCGTCGTCTCCCAACGAAATCTGGGCGAAAGTGGCTGCGCCTGGCGGATTCGTATCGGCGTACACGGGCAGCCTCGTCCTGGGCGGGGACCAGCGGGGCATCGGCGGCGAACTCGTTGTGAACGCCGGCACGCTGCAGCTTGGCACGGCGACGGCCGGATGCGTCCTTGCGCGGAAACTCCCGGTCCGCGTGTTCGCCAACGCGACGCTCTCCTGCCCCAGCGAGGACGCGCTTCACGGCACGGTGCTGAAGTTCGACGGCTCCGCCGGATGGTTCGGCAAGGTGGATCTGGACAGCAACCAGAGCTACAGCCGGCTCTACGTCCGCGACTACCCGGAAACGCCTGAGTGGCGGAACCTTCTTCGCGGCACGTACGGATCGTCGGAATCCAGCGCCGAATTCGTCCGCGACGACCTCTTCACCGGCAACGGCACTCTGATCGTCACCTCCGACGACATCATCAAGCCGACGATGCTGATAATGAGATAGCGCGCGAGCGCACCTATTCGATGACTACTTCGTGGCCGGTGGCGGCGGACTTGTAGATGGCGTCGAGGATCTTCATGAGGATCACGCCGTCCTCAGCCGGGGCCATGCTCTCCGCTCGGCCGAGGACGCAATCGACGTAGTGGTTGATCTCGTTGTCGAAAAGCCCGCTGAAGCTGAGCGCTGTCGATGAGGCGAAATCGACGTTGGCCATGTAGCCGTTGATGTTCGTGTAGAGGTGGAGTTCCGGATCCATCTTCGCTCCGGCCTTGTCGCCGTATAGCTCGATGTTGCCGATGTCGGACTTCGTGTTGAGGCTGAACGAGGCCTCGACCGAGAGTGTCATGCCGTTGTCGAAGCGGATGAGTGCCGAAGCCAGGTCCTCCACGTCGCAGATCTCCTTGGCCTTGTCGCCGGCGTCCGCCGCCGAGTAGCCGCGTGCGCCCTTGACATCGGGGCGGTTGCCAAGCTTGTGGAAGGTGGCCCCGTATGCGGATACGGGCTTCGGACGCCCCACGAGGTAGCGGACTAGGTCGATGACGTGCACGCCGAGGTCGATGAGCGGCCCGCCGCCGGAGCGCGACTTGTCGCCGAACCAGCCACCGGGGTTGCCGTTGCGTCGGAGATACTGGGCCTTGGCGTAGTAGATGTCGCCGAAGTATCCGTTGTCGATGAAGTCCTTGACCACCCTGGCGTCATTGCCGTGGCGGCGGACGAAGCCGATCATGAGGAGCTTTCCGGCCTTCTCGGCGGCGGCTTTCATCGCCTTGGCCTCCTCGGCGTTCATCGCCATGGGCTTCTCGCACAGCACGTGCTTTCCGGCCTCGAGCGCGGCGAAGGTGCATTCGGCATGGGCGTTGTTCCATGTGCATACGCTGACGGCGTCGATCTCGGGAAGGGCCTTGAACATCTCGCACTTGTCCGTGAAGACCCGCTCAAGCGGTACGCCGTATTCCTTCGCCCGGCCTTCGGCCCGCTCCTTGTTGATGTCGCAGAGTGCGTATATCTCCACGTCCTTGTTGCGGGAATATCCGCCTAGATGGCATCCGCTGATGCCTCCGCATCCGATGACCGCGATCTTGATTTTGTTCATGGTTGAGAAGTTGAGGGTTGAAGTTTGGGAAGTTGGGAAGTTGAGAGTTGAGAAGTTGAGGGTTGAGAAGTTGAGGGTTGGGCTAGAGGAGGATGCGGATGCCGGGGACGGCCTTGACGGCGGCGTCAAGGGCGTGGTGGCGATTGCGCGTGTCGAGGCGCGCCGAAAAGTGGAAGACCTGGTATTTGCCACCGCTGGATGAGCGTCCACGCGCGAGTGGCGCCACGACCTCGAATGGCGCGAGGGCTGCAAGCAGCGCCGCCTCGACGTCGGCCTCCGCCTCCGCTATGGCGCGGAAGTTGTGTACGGCGGGATATACGTCCTTCTCGTCCGCAGGGCGGGAGAAGTCGATGGTTTTGGAGGCCATGGCTATTCCATCCTGATCGTTGCCGCGCGGGAGTGGGCCGCAAGACCCTCGATTTCGCCGAACGCCTCGATGATCGGAAGCGCGTCCGCAAGGTCGTCCCTGGCGTACTCGATCAGGCTTGTGCGTCGGCGGAAGTCATCGACCGTGAGGCCGGAGAACTTGGCCGCGGCCCCGCCTGTCGGCAGGACGTGGCTGGGGCCGGCGGCGAAGTCGCCGGCGGATTCCGTCGTCCAATGGCCAAGGAAGATCGCGCCGGCCGCCTTGAGCTTGGAAAGGTGGCGGCGGGCGTTCGGCAGGGCGACCTCGAGATGCTCTGGCGCAAAGGCGTTGGCAAGCTGGCACGCCTTGTCGATGTCCGGGACCACGACCAGCATCAGCCCGCCGTTCTCGATGGTCGGCCTCATGCGCGGCTCGCGAGGCAGGAGCGGCAGCTGCGCGGCGACCTGGTCCGCGACGGCCTTGGCGAGGTCGGCGTCGTCCGTGATGAGGAGCGCCTTCTCGTGGCCGGTCCCATGCTCGATCTGGGCAAGGAGGTCGGCGGCGAGCCAGGCGGGATTGGCCGTCTTGTCCGCTATGATGCAGACCTCGCTCGGCCCTGCCACGAGGTCGAGCGCGACATGGCCATAGACGAGCCGTTTGGCGGCCGTCACAAATGCGCCGCCCGGGCCGACGATCTTCTGGACGGGGCGCACGGATGCCGTGCCGTACGCCATCATTCCGATCGCCTGTATGCCGCCGACGCGGTATATCTCGGTGACCCCTGCGGCCTTCATCGCGAAGAGAAGAACAGGGTTGACCTTGCCGTCCTTGCCGCATGGCGTGCATGCGACGATCTCCTGGACACCGGCGACCTTGGCCAGCGTGGCCGTCATGACGGCGGTCGAGGCGAGCGGGGCGGTCCCTCCTGGGATATAGACGCCGACGCGGTCGAGCGGAAGGAAGCGTTCGCCCAGCTGTCCGCCGCGCCGCGTGGCCATGTGCCAGTCCTTGCGCATCCCGCCCTTGGCGAAGGCGGTGACGCGACGGACAGCATCCTTGACGTTGCGACGCACCGAAGGCGGGACCGAGGCGCATGCCGCTTCGACCTCCGCTTCCGGCACAAGCATGTCCTGGGGGCGGAGCGATACGCCATCAATGCGCTTCGCGGCCTCGACGACGGCCACGTCGCCGCGCTTGCGGATGTCCGCGAGAAGCTCGGACGCTACGGCCTCCGCGCGATCATCGAACGCCGGGCGCTTGAGGAATTCCTCTATCTCGCGCACGGGCTTCTTGCTTGTCCATGAGTAGATCGGGATGTCCATGGGAGTGGGAAGATTAAAGATGAAAGATGAAAGATGAAGGTCCAAGGTCGAAAGTCGAAGGTCGAAGGTCGAAGGTCGAGGGTCGAAGGTCGAGGGTCGAGGGTCGAAGGTCAAAAGTCGAAAGATGAGAGATTACAGATGATACTACTGTTCGGATGTTTTTGCTTCTAATCCCTCTTCCAGGCTTATCCCCCAATTTCTTTCCTGTTCGCTTCGCGAGCGACGATGGTGGTCGATTTTCTGGTGTGGCGACGCGGGGCATCCGCCATTTCGCCGGCCGGATTGTTGCTCCGCAACGCCGGCGAAATGCCCGGATGCCACTCCCCGCGTCGCCGCACCGCAGCCTTGCCATACGCACATGTAGCGGGCGCGAAGGTGGCGGGAGGAGAAGGGCTTGTGTCAGGCGGGCGCCACGAAGTGGCAATCCGGCCCGCCGGACAAAGCCCGCGTCCGCCACCGAGCGCAAAAGATCGCCCACCATCGTCGCGCCGCAAGGCACAGTAAAAAAGTCATGTACCACTCCGCGGATCACTGCGATCTTGCCGCAACCGCATCGATTCTACCTTTGACCGTCTTCAAGGCGTGGTTCAGAGATAAAAATGGGGGATAAGCCTGTCTTCCCTGTTCCTTGTTCCTTATTCCTTGTTCCTTCTTCTCCGTTCCCTCATTCCCTGTTCCCTCCCAACCCCCTGATCCGTCCCATGGCGCAGCCGTCGCATCCGCTCTTGGCGGACAGACAGAAGTCGGCGAATATCTGCAGAAGACCCTGCTGGCGCAGTCCGCTTGACGCATAGAGCGCCGAGGGATTATGGTCGCGCCCGAAGAGACGGTTGGCCATTGTGCGCATCGGGGCGCTTATGGTCTCCGACGGGATGCCCTTGCACAGAACCTCCCGTGCGTCGGGGCGGATTGCTCCAAGGTATGGGAGCACGACGTTGGTCGTTATCGCGGATGCGGCGGAGGGACCGATGAGGGCGCATGGCTTGCCTGCCTTACGCGACAGGGATGTGACAGGCTCCATCTCCGGGAACGACGCCATGGACGAGATGGTCTTGCAGACTTCACGGACGAACTTTGGCCGTGATGGATCAAGGGCGTCGAGGAACGCCGACAGCCTTTCGCGGTCGGTAAAGAGCGCCGCCGCGGCGGCGAGACGCCGCACGGGGTGGTTGAGCGGCCGTACGGAGTCCAGCCGCCATTTGGGCGGCTCCGCCCGCCCCTTGAGCGGCGAGCGCCACCAACGATCCCACAGATCGCGGACGAAGCCGGCGTTGGCAGAGGTCGTGGAGGGATCGGGGATGAGATCGCCCAGGCCGAGAAGGACGGCGTAGTTGTCGAAAACGTCGTCGCCCCACTCCGCAAGCGGGAACATACGTGCCAGGGAACGGAAGTTCTGCGAGTTCTGCTTGTAGCCCAGGGCGCCCATGGCGGCCTGGAAGAAGGCCTGGATCGGGTCGCCGCAATCCGTGATCGCGTCGCGCATGCGCCGGCGCTTGATGTCGAACCGGTGGAGGCCGGCCGCCTCCAGCATCGCCGCGGCGCGGTCGGGGTCGTCTCCCCAGGCGGTCTGGCATGGGCGGGGCGTCGAGGGAAGCATCGCGTGGGGGTAGGCCGAGACATCGATGTCGTCGAACGAAAAGCCGCGCCGCGAGCGTATGGCCTCGCGCATGGGTATCGCCACGGCGCGTTCAGGAAGGTCCGTGGTGCGCGGTCCGGGGAAGTAGGTGACATGCGCCACGACGTTCGCGTAGCGCGGGTCGCCGGCGTGGCCGTGGCTCGTCCATCCGGAAGGCCGCAAATGGACCTCGACGTCGCCCACGACCCTGCGGCGCTCCGGGCCGATCAACAGGACGGCGTCGATGAAGTCCGGTCCGGCCTCGAGGTTCCAGCGGCCCGGGGACTCGACCTCTACCGCCTCTCCTCCGTCCGTCACCAGGCCGTCGGGTCGAAGCGACTCGTTGTACCACACGCACTGGAGATGGCGCTCCGTCCAGCGACCATGCACCATGTACTCCGCGCGTTCCTCGAAGACGAAATCTACATCTATGTCCTCGACGAGATCCGCGTAGCGGTCGTCTGGACACATGGACGCGATTGCACTGTCTCTGTCATTCATGTCTCGCAACCTCAAATCGTCGGCGCTTCGGGACCAAGGAAGTCCGGAACCCGGAGACTTCGAAACCAGGGGACCTAGAAGAGCCGCCGTCTGTGGAAGATGTAGATGGCCAGCGCGACAAGGGCCAGCGATATTCCCATCGTGATCGAGAACGCATGGACGCTGTCCGCGAACGGCAGCGCGCCGGCGCGGAGGTTCATGCCGTAGATGGAGGCGATCAGTGTCGGGATCATGAAGACGATCGATATGACCGTCAGTGACTTCATGACGACGTTGAGGTTGTTGGATATGACGGACGCGAACGAGTCCATCATCCCGGTAAGGATGTTGCTGTGGATCGAGGCCATTTCGTAGGCCTGGCGATACTCGATCACGACGTCGTCGAGGAAGTCGCGGTCGTCCTCGGCGATGCCAAGCTGGCGCATCGTCGTAAGGCGGCTCACCATGATCTCGTCGGCGTTGAGCGAGGTCGTGAAATAGACTAGGCTCTTCTGGAGGTCGAGAAGATCGATCAGCGATCCGTTCTTGAGCGCCTTGTGGAGGTCGCGCTCGATGGTGTCGGCCTCGTCGCGGATCTCGCGCAGGTAGCGCAGATAGAGTGTCGCGGCGCGGAGGAGGATGTTGAACACGAAGCGATGGCGGACGTACGGCGGGCAGAGCTTGCGCATCTGCCGGAACTCGTCCGTGAGCGGCGGGCGACGGGCGCAGACGGTGATGACCGAATTAGGCGTGATGACGATGCCGTACGGGATGGTCGTGTAGGGAACCGACCCCTCGCTCGTGTCCTGGATCGGGATGCGGACGACGATGAGCGTCGCGTTGGTGTCCTCGTCGTACTCCACGCGGGCCCTCTCGTCCTTGTCGAGCGGGTCCGTCAGGAATTCTGGTGCGAGGTCGAACTCCGCCTGGACCTTGTCTATCTCGCCCTGCGTTGGCTCTGAAAGGTCGATCCAGGTGCCGGGCTCAAGCCTTGGCCCGGCCTCGGTGAGCCCCACCCCTTGCGTCCATTTGTAGGTGGTGAGCATGGAAATGATTTTAGCACCGGCCACCGGCCCTTGCAAGGAATATCGGCCTCGCTTTAAAGCAATTCGGGGCGGGGCATGCGCCCCGCCCCGAACGGCGGAATGAAGGTGGATTACTCCGCCTTCGGCTCTTCGGCCTTGGCCTCCTCGGCCTTGGCGCCGGGCCGCCACTCCTCGCTCTGCGCGAAGGCGTCCTCGAAAGCGGCCGCGAGGCCGACGAGGTTCTCGCCGGGCTTGAGGTGGTCGGACGAGGCGGGTTGCTGCGGGATCTCGTTCGAGAGCGCGGCGATCTCCTCCTCCGGCATGTCCACGGCCTTGATCGAGAGACCGATGCGGCGGTCGTCGCCGTCGATGCGGACGATGCGGGCCTCGACCTCCTGGCCGACCTTGAGGGCGTCCTTTACCTTCTCGACGTGGTCCGCCGAGATCTGCGAGATGTGGACGAGACCGTCCACGCCGTCCTCGAGCTCGACGAACGCGCCGAACGAGGCGATCTTGGAGACCTTGCCCTTGACGAGCTGGCCGATCTTGTAGCGGGACGAGATCGTGTTCCACGGATCGTCCTGGGCCTGCTTGAGGCCGAGGGAGATGCGCTGTCCTTCGGGATCGACCTCGAGAACGACCGCCTCGACCTCCTGCCCCTTCTGGAGCATCTCGCTCGGGTGGTTGATCTTGCGCGTCCAGGACATGTCGGAGACGTGGACCATGCCGTCGATGCCGTCCTCGATCTCGACGAAGGCGCCGTAGGAGGTGAAGTTCCTGACCTTGCCCTTCACGCGGCTGCCGATCGGGTAGCGCTCCTTGACGGTGTCCCAGGGGTTGGCCTCGGTCTGGCGGATGCCAAGGGCGATCTTCTGGTCAACGGTGTTGATCGAGAGGACGACGACGTCAACCTCGTCGCCGACGCTGAGGACGTCGGAAGCGCGGGCGATGCGCTTGGTCCAGGAGAACTCGGAGACGTGGACGAGACCCTCGACGCCGGGCTCGAGCTCGACGAAGGCGCCGTACGCCGCGAGGTTGACGACCTTGCCGCGGAGGCGGCTGCCGATCGGGTAGCGCTCCTCGACGCCGTCCCAGGGGTTGGACTGGATCTGCTTGAGGCCGAGGGAGACGCGGTCGCGGTTGAGATCGACGTCGAGAACGACGACTTCGAGCTCCTGTCCGACCTTGACGACTTCGCTCGGGTGCTTCACGCGGCCCCAGCTCATGTCCGTGATGTGGAGGAGGCCGTCGAGACCGTTGAGGTCGATGAATGCGCCGAAGTCGGTGATGTTCTTCACGCGGCCCGTGCGGTGCTGGCCGATCTGTATCGAGGCGAGGAGGTCGCGCCTCTGGTCCGCGAGGCGCTCCTCGAGGAGCTCGCGGCGGGAGAGGATGAGGTTGCGGCGCTCATGGCTGATCTTGATGAGCTTGAACTCGAGCGTCTGGCCGACGTAGGCGTCGGGCTCGCGGACGATGTCGATCTCGAGCTGGGAACCGGGTAGGAACGCCTCGATGCCGTCGACGCTGACGATGAAGCCGCCGCGGACGCGCTCCTTGATGAGGCCGTTGACCACGCAGCCTTCCTGGTACTTGTCCAGGACGGCCTGCCAGCGGAGCTTCTCGTCCGCCTTCTGCTTGCTGAGCTCGACCATTCCGTCGTCGCGCTCAAGGCTCGTGATGAGCACGTCGTACTCGGCGCCGACCGCGAGGTCGGTGTCCTTGAATTCGGCCGCGCTGAGGATGCCGGGGGCCTTGTATCCGATGTCGAGGATGACCTCGTTGCCGCGCATCGCGCTGACCACGCCCTTGACGATCGAACCGGTCTTGAAGGTGGTCGATTCGCCGAGCATTGCCGACATTAGGTCGTAGTCGCCACCCGTGCGGGCCGGGAACTTGACGCTTTTGTGCTTCGCCATGTTATGTGTTTTCCGTTCTCCGGCGCACGGCCGCGGGAAGGAAGGCGGAGGTATGCCCCGGACTTCCCGCGACGGACTCCGCTCGCCGACCGTTGACGGGCCGGCGGCCTTGCGCCGTCTTTGATGTCGCGGCCCCTTTGGTTGGCCTCGCCGGGACGGGGCCGCGCACCTCCTGCGCATCCCCGGCGTGCGTCGCGCCACACGGCGCGGACTTGTGAATCATATCACAAATCGCCATGGCTGTGTGGTTTATTTTGCTAGCAACGACTTTCAAGACCTTTCAGACCGCCGGAGGCGGGTTCCCAATCTGTTGCGCCGTGGCGGAGCCACAAGGCATAGATGCCGACGCATGATGCTCGCATCAATGTGGCGGCATCAAGGCCGTCGGCTCGCGTGGAGAGGCGGCGCGACAGCTTCCCTGTCTCGGCGCGGTAGCGCCCTGTCTTTGCGAACTTTGTGCTCTTTGCGGCTACGAATTATTTATCCGCCCTAGCGGCGCGATGGCGAAGGCCTGGTAGCGACGGCGGGCGTCGTCGTCGAGGTCGCAGTGGCCGCGGTCCGGCACTTCGACGTATTCGACGCGGCGGCCAAGCGCGCGCAGCGCGGCGACAAGTTTGTCCGAGTGCGCGGTCTTGGAGACGGCCTGGTCCGCCGTGCAGTGGAAGATCGCATGCGGAATGTCCGGCAGCGTCGGCGCAAGATGGAGCGGCGAATGCGCGGCAAGCGCGGCGGCGAAGTCCGGCTCCGCGCCGAAGGCGGCGCGAAGCGTACGCGGCAGATCGGGGCGCTCCGTGTAGTGGAAGGGGAGGTCGCAGACCGGGCAGTTCGCGGCGACGGCGACAACATTGCGACGCGAGTAGCGCGGCCAGACGAGCGCGCAGAGGCCGCCCATGCTACCTCCAGTCGATACGACGGGGGCATCAGGCGGAAGTCCGGCGCGTTCCAAGACCAGGCCGATTATGCGGTCGGTCATCTCTACGGCGACGGAGTTCATCCAGTTCCACGGGTCGAGGTACGGGACGACATAGATCGCGCCAGCCGCAGTGAAGGCCGCTCCACGCGGCGCTTCGTCGGGCTTTCCCATCCATATGATGTTAAGCCCCATGAAATCGATCACGACGCCGCGCGGGGCCACGCCATCCGCCGGGAATTCCGCATATGCGAAACGTTCAATAGGTTCGTTCATTCCTTCACCTGACCTTCCTGACCTTCCAGACTTTCAAGACCTTCCTGACCGCACCATGTCATGGCTTC
This sequence comes from Kiritimatiellia bacterium, assembly GCA_017458965.1. Taxonomy (GTDB): domain Bacteria; phylum Verrucomicrobiota; class Kiritimatiellia; order RFP12; family JAAYLN01; genus RGIG3612. The sequence continues at coordinate 20,686 of JAFSZJ010000028.1, forward strand.
AGGAAATCCGACCACCAGATGAGGTTCGCGCCAGACATCCACGCGAAGACGCGGAGCTCGGCTGACGGCGATGCCGACCGTGGCTTCGCGGAGAGCGACGCAGTTCCTTTTTCGCAGGCGTTGACGGTGCCTATATGAACGGATTCATCCCCGAAGTGGGCGTACACCTCGGCGTCGGCGGGAAGGTTCTCGAAGGCGAGGTCGATCTGGACGCCGTCGCCGTTGCGGCGGACACCCGTCACCCGTATCGGTTCGCCCTCGACGGGGACGCGGAAGAGGGAGCCGTCGCCGATGTCGGCGGGGAAGGTGTAGTCGGCCGGGTCGGTCGAGTCCTTGGACGCGTCCTTGGCGAGGCCGAAGCCGGGGCCGGTCGGAACGCCCTTGTCGACGTATTCGGGCCAGGCGGCGCCGGCGCGGCCGTTCTCGTTCTCGAAGACGATTTCGATTTCGTGCCAGCCGGCCTTGACGGGGATCGCCTCGGAGCAGTTGGCCGTTTCGTAGACGCGGCTCTCGAAGACGGTCTTGCCGTCGAGCTTCACGGTCGTGAAGTCCCACATCTTCTCGCCGAAGCGCACGGCGCCGTCCTTCGCCGCGAAGACCTGCCCGCGGTAGCGGTAGACGTCGCCGGACTCCCACGAACGCGCGAAGCGGGACCACTGCGCCGCCTCGGTGGGTTCCCGATCGACCATCACGGGAAACACTTCGCCGCAGGAGTGCAGTCCGTTTCCGAAGAACGGATTCTCCGGCTCCGCCACGACGCCGTTCTTGTTCGCGAGCGCCTGGACGGGGCCGGGTACGACGCGGCGGAAGCCGCGGAGTTCTTCGAGGAGTCCGGGACGGAAGAGGCCACCCTTTTCCGGCGCGGCCGGCGCGAAGGAGGCTAGTGGCGGGAAGGGATCGGGGGCGACAGGTTCGGCGGGAGCGGCGCGCGGGAGCGGTTGCGGCGCTGCGGGGCGATAGGGCTTGCCATTTTCCGGGACGGGGAATGGGTGCTTTTCGGTCGCGTGCTCGGTTTCGAAGGTGCCGTCGGGGTGTACGACGAAAAGGCGCAGTCCGGGATCGCCGTCGTTGTAGGAATTGACTGTGAGCGCCTTGGTGGCGCCAAGGCGTATGCCGTTCTCATCGACGCCGTCGAAGGTGTTCATGTGGTCGTGGCCGAAGTAGGCGCCGACCATGCGTCCGTTGACGCGCCAGGCGTCGTAGAGCGTGCGGCCATCGACCGTGTGTTCCTTGTCGCGGTAGGCGCCCCAGCCGGGCGGGCAGGTGTGCTCCTTGAGCTCGCCAAGGACGCCCTCCGCAGGGACAGCCATGACATCTTCGCCGCGCACGCGCATCTTGACGCCCTTCTCGCCCTCCTTCGCGGCGCGGAAGAGGCCGGTGTCGTTCGCGTCCGGGACGATGATGTGCTGGAACCAGAGGTGCGGGACGCCGTCCGCCGCGACCCGCTCGTACCACGCGATCTGGTCGGCGTGGCAGCCGTCGTAGCCGCCGCTGGAGTAGTCGCCCGAGTCCATCGGGAAGAGCCGGACGGAGGGCTTCTCCGCGCCCGGGACAAAGAGCTCGACCATGCCGCTGCCGACGCCGGTGAGCTCGGGGACGTCGTGGTCGACGAAGAGCTTCCCGCCGCGCGCCTTTAGCCAGTCGTACTGTTCCTGGCGCGAAAGGTAGTTAGTGCCCTTGCGTTCCGAGTCGTGGTTGCCGAATGTGACGCAGAACGGAGTCTTCGTCTCCTCGAAGATCGCCACGAGCGGCTCCATCGCGCCGGCGAAGGCCTTGCGCTCGTTGGAGCCGCTATCGACATTGTCGCCGGTGAGGATCACGAGCTGCGGCTTAGCGGCGGCAAGCGCGGCGCGGAGCACGGCGGCGGAGCGGTCGGAGAGCTTGCCACGATCCTGGACATCGGAGACCTGGAAAAGCGCGAACGAGCCGTCCGCGTCGAACTCGAAGCGCGGGGCTGCGATAGAGGTCACGGCGGCGATTGCGACCGCGAGCGCAGCAAGGACGCATGACATGTGGCGCAAGGCGCTGGAATGGCGAATGGAGGATGTGCTCATAGGTTGGTTGAGGGTTGGGGTGTGTTTACGACTGACGGGCTCCGGGGTCAGTCCGCCGGCAGCTCGATGGCACGGCCCTCCCATTCGGGGTCGGGGGCGACGCCGAGCAGGCGGACGATTGTTGGGGCGAGGTCGAGGATGCTGGTCCCGGTGATCTCGCTGGAGGAGAAACGCCGATTCCAGAAGAGGACAGGGATCGTCATGTCTTCGGCAGAGTCGCTGCCGTGCGTGCGGTCGTGGCCGCCGTGGTCAGCCGTGAGGATCACGAGCGTGTCGTCGTCCGCGGCTTCGCACACGGCGCGGACGCAGTCCAGACTGCCGCGGACGGAGCGCAGGTACTCCTCCCCCATCCAGCCGAAGCCATGCCCGGCGGCGTCCGTCCAGCCCAGATACAGGAAGGAGAAGTCTGGGCCACCGGCCGCCAAGGCGGAGATGCATGCCGCCGTGATGCGGCGGTTAGCCTCCTCGTAGCCGTGGACATGGCCGGAGACGAAGACGGCGGAGGCGAGGGCATCGGGCCGCGATAGGTCGCGCAGCTCCTCCCAGTCGTAGTAGAAGGAACAGACCTTGCCCGCCGCCCGCAGCACTTCGCAGAGCCCGCGCACCGGACGGACCTGCGGCACATAGGTGTTCGTCAGGATGCCATGTCGCCCGGGGGTGACGGAGTGGAAGAGCGACATGTGGCATGGCAGCGTGACGGACGGCATGACGGTCCGTGCCGAGAGGTCGTGTACGCTTCGGGCCAGCAGCGTCTCCGTGAAGCCGTGCCCGCAGCCCAGCAGGGCGTCGGGGCGAAGTCCGTCGATCAGGATCAGTATGGTTCTTTTCATAGCGGTTGGTTTCGAGGTGGATGGGCGTCAGGCTACCGAATTGGGTTCACGTCGGCCATAGGCATCCAGAGGCAGAGGCGGTTGCGCATCTCGTAGCGGTTTCCTGCGGAGGCGAAATCGCATACGGTTGTTCCGTCGTCGAAGCGGTAGGCGAAGAATATTCCTTTCGGGGGCTTCACGGCCTTGCCGCCGACGGGCCGGAACGGCGCGTCCACAGCTCCCAGGCGGGAGTCCTGCGCCAGCACAAGCGGTCCGCGCCGGAGGGCGAAGCGCCGGGAGGCGTCGAAGGCCTCGATCACTCGTATCGCCATGTCGAACTCCAGCTCCACGCAGTCGCCCTTGCTCCAGACGCGGTCCAAGCACAGATAGCCGGCCTTGACGCCCTTCACCGCCTTGCCGTTGAGCCTCGCCACCGTCTTCGCGCCGCTCCAGGCGGGGATGCGCAGGCGCAGCTCGAACTTCCTGGCGGGGGCGGACCGGACCGCCACCTTGACCTTCCCCTCACGGGCATAGTCGCCGGTGATGGACAATTCGCACTTGGCCTTGCCGTCCAGGGGGATCCGGCATTCGTTCCGCTCGTAGAGCAGCACCGTCGCGCCGCCATCGTGTGTCATCACGGCGATGTATGGCGCCAGAGCCAGCCCCATAGGCCCCTGGGCCACGCAGCAGTCCTCGCCAAATCCGGGGATCTGGTCGTATGCCTTCTGGCGCCAGCCCTTTCCGGCCAGCGGTCCGACCGTATTGACATGCGCCCACCAGGTGCCGTCGGGCGTCATCGCACTGGCGATGCCGTTGTAGAGCGTGCGCTCGAGTTCGTCGGCGATCCCGGCATCGCCGGTCACCGAAAGCAGTTGCGTGGAGAACTTCACCCAGGTCGCCGCGACGCAGGTCTCGCCCAGCCCCCCGCGACGGTCATCGCGAAGCTGCGCGTATCTGCCTTCGCACCAGTATTCCCCCCAGTCGTCCTTGCCGCCCCCCATGCCGTTGACGAAGATCTCTGTGTCCAGAACAGACTTCCAATAGAGCCGCGCGGCCTTCAGGCAGCGCGGGTCGCCGGTCTCGCGGTAGAGTTCGAGCGCGCTGTCGAAGCAGGAGGTCATCTCATAGGCCTTGCCGTTGCCGATGTACCGGGGCGGCACGCCATTGAGCGCGGCGTCATAGACGTTGCAGCGTCTGGAACAGCCGCTCCTGTAGATCGTCTTCGCGAAGTCGAGCACCTCGGGGTCGTTGCTGAGCCGCGCGGCCTGCACCACGGCACCCATGATGGAGTTCGCGGCCAGCCCCTCGTGCCAGCCGAAATCGCCCAGTGGCTTTCCGCTGGCCTTCACCTGCGCGGCAAGGGCCAGAATATGCCGCCGCAACGCCTCAACCACCTTCGGGTTGTTTTTGACCTCAAGGCAGTAGTCCGCCAATCCAACGGCGACGTACTTGCGCCCCCAGATATCCCAGTCCTGCGTCTGCTTGTCGGCGGGGTAGCTGGAGATGCGTCCCGTTTCGTCCGCCGCCTGGATGATGTCGTTCACCGTGTCGTCCAGCGCCTTGCGCAATGCCGCGTTGCCGGTGGCGCGGTAGGCATAGATGGCGCCGCGGATGATCTTCCCCCAGAACTCGCAGCGCCAGCGCCCGTCGTCCTCGTTCCGGTTGAAGAACGGCTCGGTCAGATGCTTCCAGCGAATCTTCTCCAGACGCTGCTTTATGCATATCTCCAGCTTGTCGCCCAGAAAGCCGCCGAATTTCATCGCTCCGGCCGGCAACGCCCGCAGAACATCTTGCTTTTTCATCGTTTCGTGGGAAAAGACCTTGTGGCTACATGGCATGAAAACAACCAATTCAAACCAGCGACGCGGATGATGATACCCATTCGCGCGTAGATGGTCCAGCGTTATCTTCCGTGCATCGCGCGAAGGCGCGCAAGCGCCTTGGAAGTTTCGGGTTCCGGGTTTCTGGTTTTCAAAATGCGGAATCCCGACATCCCGACAACCCGATATCCCGGCAAAAAACGGAGTCATATCGCGAGCAAGGCGGCGCAACAGCTTCCATACTCCGGCGCGGTAGCGCAAAACATCTTTGCGTCCTCTGCGTTCTTTGCGGCTCAGCGTTGAAACCCTTGGCTCTGGCGGACTTTGCGAACCTTGCGTGAGTTTTTCACGCATCAGCATTGGCAAGGCCATGCTCGGCCGCCTTCCGACCTACGCCTTGTAGATCCACTTGTCCGGCAACGGGTCGCGCCGGATGAACATCGTCGCGTAAATGGGGAGATAGGATATCCGATTCCGCACGACAGTCGGTGAGACGCACAGGACCTGCGCGCCGGAGAGGCGATACTCTCCGACCGCGAGCATGTTGTCGAGCGCCCGGTGCGACCGGAAGTCGTGTCCGGACTTAACCTCGATCGGCGACGCACCCTTCGCACCCTGGATTAGGAAGTCCACCTCGCCGTGCTTCTTTGAGTTGAAATAGTAGAGTCGCCCGTAGCCGTGCGCACGTAGCTCCTGCGCGACGAAGTTCTCGAATACCGCTCCAAAGTTCGCATCCAGTCTTCCGGAGAGAAGCTCCATCTGGATGCCCTCTGCATACTGGCATGCGAGAAGCCCGACGTCGTTCAGAAAGAGCTTGAAGAGGTTCGCCTTCTTGGCGAGTTCAAGCGGGCTCGCCGGCGCGTCCACGTTGTATACGGGGATCGCGACGCCAGCCTTGTCCAGCCACACGAAGTTGTCCTCCAGCCGCTCGAACTTCTCCCGCGACTTCAGGTCGGTCAGGTAGAAGCGTTTGTTCTCGCGGTTGAGCTCCGATGGGATGAGTTCCAGTGCCCGTACTATCCGCAGTTTGTTCACGCGGTCGTACTTCGAGGCGTCCCTGCGGTATTCGCCGACGATGGCCTTCTGCACGCGGATGACCTGACGGATGTCGTTCGCGTCCACATATGACTGGACAGCTGCCGGCATCCCGCCTACGACGAGGTAGAGACGGAAGAGCCGCATAAGCCGGTCGTGCAGGAGCGCTGGGACTTCGCCTCCACCATCGCACAACGCCCGGACGAGCCCGATCGCGTCCTCGTCCACGCCGTTCGCGGCGACAAACTCCTCGAAGTCAAGCGGGAACATCTCGACCTCCCTCAGGTATCCCACAGGCGCGGACCGCAGGTCGTTCAGCTCGATGCCGAGGAGTGACCCGCTCAGGATGTAGCGGAACCGCCCGTCGTCGACGAGAAACTTGATGAATGTGACAACCTCCCTACACTCCTGGACCTCGTCGAAGAACACGAGCGTCTCTCCAGGGACGAGCGGCGTCCCGACCATCGCGGACAGCAGCACGAAGAAATCCTTCTCACCGGTCGTGTCCGCGAAGAGGAGCTTGGCCTTGGGGTTTTTGATGAAGTTGATTTCGACTATGTGGCGAAAGCGGCGCTTCGCCGTCTCCCGGATGACAAACGTCTTGCCGACCTGCCTCGCCCCCGTAAGCAGTAAGGCAACCCGTTCGTTGCTTGCGTAGAAAGATTCCAGCTCCGTCTCAATCTTGCGCTTTAGCATGTTTCCCTCGTGATTATCGTGCGACTAATGCGTATTGTATCAAACCATTCGCCACTTTTTCAAGAAAAACATTTCCAGACATGCCACTTTTTCCAATGCAAAACACAAGGATCCGCCACAAATTCACACAGTTTTCTGTGCCGTGAGATCAATGAGGGGGAGGAGGGGCTGGCAGCTTCCTTACCGATTGAATACGCACTCCCCACCGAACAAGTTCATACACCAAGGTCAGGCAGGTCGCCCAGCGGCGGGGATGTCAGAGCGAGCGTTCGAACGGTTCTACGGGGACCCAGTCCTCGGCGCATAGGTTTCCTCCCGAAAGGTATCGGACATGGCAAGGTTTCATGTCGGCGGGAATGTCGAGATAGACTTCGAAAGTATGGGGACGACGAGAAGCGCTGCCGCGAGAAGGGTTCGCTTCGTGCGTGTCATGGCGTGTTCGAATTTGTTTCCCCGTCTCTACGTGCAAGTTCGCGAAGCTTGGCGGCGAAGGCAGCGGCGAGAAGGGCGTTGCCTTTGGAGTTGGGATGGAGACCGTCGGGCGAATATGCCGTGGCCATTTGCGGATCGAGGATCGCGCGGCAATCGACGAGCGGGAGTTTCCTCTCTTCGGCGACCTTGCGCTGGAACGGGACAACACCCTCGCCGACGACCTTCTCGGTGACGCCGTAGGTGAATCCGCCGCCTTTCACGGTCGGCGAGACGCCGATAACGACATGCGGCCTGGGATCAAGCGCAAGAAAGTCGTCCACGAGGTCGGCGTAGCCCGCGCGGAACGCATCGCCGGTTTCCTCCCAGTTCGGCGGCTTGGAGTCGTTGGTGCCGATCATGAGGATCACCGCGTATGGCTTGCAGCGCAGAGCCTGTTCGTAGCGGAGCGTCTTGCGGTAGTCCAAATCGCCTGGGCGCAGGTCGAACTCCTTGCCCTCTCGCCGCGCTGTGCGGGAGTTCACGCCGAAGTTGATTACCTTCCAACCCTCACCTAGTTCGCGGCCAAGGACCGAGGGGTAGGAGTTGGTGCCGCCACCGCCCCAGGTGATGCTGTCGCCGACGCATGCAACGACGCGGGGCGCCGCATTCGTGGCGGCGCCATCCGCGAATGCCGATGCGGCGACAAGCGCTGCGATGACGAATGCCGCGGCACCGCGAAATGACATATGGCGCTTGGCGCCGCAACAACTGGCCGCTACGCGGCAATGACGAATGGCGTATGTGCTCATAGTGATGCCGTATTATATAATGTCCTCCACGCTTCCTACTCTCATCTTCCGACTTTCGACTTTCGACTTTCATCTTCCACCATGCTCTACTTACTTGGCGAAGCCTACTCAAACACCGTGCTGCGACTCTTCGCATCGCACCTCGTCCTGCTTTCAATCGGCGTCATCATCGCCGGGCTGCTTACATACATACTGCTGCCGCGCCTTTGGAATCGGTTGCCAAAAGACCATGGCAAGGCGCTCGTCCCGCAAGGCGAGCGCTCTGCCGGCAAGCCGACCGGCGCCGGCATCATCCTGTCGCTTGTCGCGGCGGCCGTGATGCTCCTCGTCGTGCCGCCGGACTGGTCCGTCGTCGGCGTGGTTCTGTCGCTTCTCGCGGCGATGTTCTTCGGATACAAGGACGACGCCAGCGCCGTCCCATGGGGGCAGCTTCGCAAAGGGCTGCTTGATCTCTTATGCGCGTTCGTCGCGGCTCTCTGTTTCTGCAAGTGGGAGCC
>JAFSZJ010000001.1 GCA_017458965.1 Kiritimatiellia bacterium
CGGGGAGATCGGCTTCAAGGCAGCCGACTACACCTACGCGATGGACATCGTCCCGACGGTCGGCAAGGTCACGGCGCCGCTCACGAACTTCCCGGTGCTGGTGCGCCTCTCCGAGTCCGCCATACGGGGCTTCCACTACGATAGGTGCAAGGCGGACGAGCTGCGCTTCGCGCTCGCCGACGGCACCATGCTCGCGCACGAAGTCGACTACTGGAACGCGAACGGCGAATCGACCGTCTGGGTCAACGTCCCGGAGCTCACGTCGAACACCGTCATCCGCGCCTACTGGGGCTTCAAGCCGGGGCGCGAGCCGCTGGCCCGTTCGTCCGACGAGGCCTGGACGGACTACGTCGGCGTCTGGCACTTCTCCGAGGCGAGCGGCGTAGTCCATGACTCGTCGGGCAACGGCTACAATGCGACTTGCTCCGCCGCCACCACTTCCAATGTGAACGCCAAAGTCGGCCTCTCGCGCAACACAACGGGAACTACGTTTGTGACAAGCGTCTCGAACCTCGCCAGCACGGGCAACAAGAAGCCGCTGACGAATGTGAGCAAATTCGTCGCGTCGGGTTGGATGCTCTCGACTGCGACAATCGGCACAAGGCAGTACCCGCAGTTCATGCGCAACAAGAACCAATGGAACGACGGCAACGGATGGTTCGCCGGTTTCGAGGCGTCGCCGACGAAGTTCAACGCTGTGGGCTCGGGCGGCACGAGGACTATTCCCGACCTTCCGACATCGGTTTACAACAACTGGGTTTACCTGACGATCGTCTATGATGGCGCGACAACCACCATCTACGAGGACGGGGCTCTTGTCGGAAGCTACGCCATCAACACCGTGACGGCGGGCGCGTACGCATTGCGCTTCGCCGATTCCCTCACCGGCCGCATCGACGAGTATCGCATCCACAACGGCACGACCCCGGCGGACTACATCGCGGCGGACTACGCCACGCAGACCGACCCCGACTTCCTCACCTACGGCAAGGTGAAGAGCTCCGCCGCGACGTACATCATCCTTCAGTAGCGCGCTGCGCCGCGCTACTGAAGAATGAGTTGGGTAGTTGGATAGTTGGGTAGTTGGGGGGTTCTCCGGAGGTGCGGCGTCCCGCCGCGCACTCCATCGCAGGCGCCCCGCCAGTCCCGCACGTCTCCCACGTCCCGCCAGTCCCGCACGTCTCTCACGTCATGCGTTACGTGAAGTCTTGCGTGACGTGAAGGACATGCGTGACGTGCGACTTGGCTCTTTGCGCCACGATAACCCGAACTGTCGCGGGGCGTCCCGCCCGCGTCCTGCTATACTACCTGCATGGAAACAACACCCATGGCCAATTTCGCCGTTCCGCCGATGGAGACGATCCGCGTCGGCTTCATCGGAGTCGGCAACCGCGGGCACACCGCCGTCAGGCGCGTGTCGGAGCTGCCGGGCATCGAGGTCGCGGCCATTGGCGACGTCCAGGACGTCCAGGTCGAGGCGACGCGGCAGTTCGTCCGCGAGGCCGGACGTCCTGGGGCATGCCACGCCTATTCTGGCTCGGCGGAAAGCTGGAAGGCCGTCTGTGACGACGACGGAGTCGACGTGGTCTACATCGCCTCTCCGGCCGAGTTTCATGCGGAGATGGCCCTTTACGCCCTTCGGGCAGGCAAGCACGTCCTCACCGAGGTGCCCGGCGCCCAGACGGTCGATGAGGCGTGGGAGATCGTCGAGACCTGCGAGAAGGCCCGCCGCCACTGCATGATGCTCGAGAACTGCTGCTACGGCGAGATGGAGATGCTCGCCCAGGAGATCATCCGCAAGGGGCTGCTCGGCACCCTGACATACGCCGAGGGCGGCTACATCCACAACCTAACCGCACGGCAGCTCGACAACCACTACCGCAATCGGGGCATCATGAAGCCGGGGCTTGTGATCCGCCGCTACGGCAACACCTACCCTACGCACCCGCTGGGCCCGATCTGCCTCTACTTCAGCATCAACCGCGGCGACCGGATGGAGCGCATCGTCTCGCTCTCCTCGCTTTCGGCTGCGCACAGCGAGTTCGCGGCCGCAACCTACCCGGCGGACGCCTGGCAGAACCAGATCCGCTGGGAGACCGGCGACGTCGACATCTCTGTCATCCGCACGGCCCTTGGCCGCGTGATCACGCTGCAGCTCGGCATGTGCACCCCGCGTCCATACAGCCGCATCAACCTTGTGCAGGGCACGAAGGGCTGCTTCGCCGACTACCCGCCGCGCGTCGCGCTCTCCGAGGTCCCGGGCGGCGAGTCCGAATGGCTCGACGACAAGGCATTTGCGGAGTTCAACGAGGCGCACAAGCATCCGCTTTGGAAACGGCTGGGGGAGATCGCCCGCGAAAAGGGAGGCCACGGAGGCATGGACTACATCATGGACCTTCGCTGGAGCTACTGCATGCGCAACGGCCTGCCGCTCGACATGGACGTGTACGACCTTGCAAGCTGGAGTTCGGTCGTGCCATGCTCGGCGGAGTCCGACCGCCAGGGCGGCATCCCCGTCGAACTTCCCGACTTCACGCGCGGCGCATGGAGGACCGCCCGCCCCGCCGACATCGGCGACATAAGCGATGGCAGATAACAGATAATAGATAATAGATAACAGATAACAGATAGCAGATAATGGATAGTAGATAGCGGATAATAGATGTATGATTGATAGCAGAGGCTTGGGGGGGCGCCCGGCGATTCCGTTTGCATTCCATCATCGCGTGCCATAAACTGATGGCGGTGCGGATCGTGATGTCCGTGCCGCCATAGAAGGATCCACCATGCGCACATCCCTCCACATAGTCTTGGCCGCGTCGCTGTTCGCGGCGTTCACCTCCTTTGCGGCCACCCCTTCAGTCGTCCGCGTCGAGGGGGCACCGGACAGCTGGCGGCTCACCGTCAACGGCAAGCCGTTCACGATAACGGGCGCCGACGGCGATGCTCTCGAATATGTCTGGACGCTGCTGCAGGAGGCGGCCACCTACGCGGTAGCGGACACAGGTCTCGCCATGCCCGCCGGCTTCAAGGACGCCATCGTCGGAGGGCAGGGGACGCCGCGCGTCAAGGTGATCCTCCCCGGCGGCGGCGTGTACCGCCTCTTCTGCTACGTCTTCTGGGCGCGCGGCTACCTCGGCGACGAGAAGGTCTCGTTCCACATGGGCGGCATCGGCGACGACCGCCCGTACCCGGACAGCGGCAAGGCAGGGCGCAACGATCTTGTCCTATCCGACGAATGGAAGCGCTACCGCATCGACCTCGAGGGGGTCGATCTCTCCTGCATAAAGACAGGCTTCGGCTTCAGCTTCGGCGGACAGGGGTCCGTCAAGACCTTCTTCCTCGACGACATCGAGTATGTCGCGGAGTAGAGGCGCCTCGCAAGGCTACTTCAGGTAGCCGTTGGCCTTGTACCAGTCGTAGGCGCGCTTGAGGCCTTCGTCCAGGCCCACCTTCGGGACGTACTCCAGTTCTTTCGCGGCCTTGTCGATGACGAAGCCGCGGTTTTGGCGGTACCAGTCGACGCGGCGCGGGAAGAGCGGCGGATCGCCGGGGAGGAGCTTCCAGAGTCCGGCCACGATGAACGAGAGCCAGTACATCGGGTAGAACGGGAGGTGGATCATGCGGCAGTCCTTGATCAGGCCGTCCGCCTTCTCGATGTCCGCGATCTTCTGGACGATCTCGCTGATGTGGAAGTACTTGTCGTCCGCGATGATGTAGGTCTGGCCCTTCGACGCCGGGTGCGACATCGCGAGCGAGAAGGCGTCGCAGAAGTTCTCCACATAGACGGGGTGGTAGAAGGCGAGTCCCTTGCCGAAGAATGGGAACCAGCCCTTGGCGACCTGCCGGAACATCATCAGGAAGCGGGCGGGGTCGCCGGGCCCGTAGAGGGCGGTGGGGCGGAGGATCGTGATGTCGAAGTCGGGGTTCGCCTTCATGAACTCCTGCGCGACGAGTTCGCCCTGGTGCTTGGTGTACTGGTAGTAGTCCTCGGGCTTGATCGGCGAGGCTTCGGAGCCGGGGACCGGCGGGTTCTGCGAAAGGGAGGCGATGTCGCCGTGGACGCCCTGCGTGGAGCAGTAGATCACCTTCTTCACGCCCTCCTCCTTGCAGATGGAGAGGAGCGAGCGCATGGCGTTGATGTTCGTGTCGTCGTAGACCTGCTTCGAGACGTTGATGAGGCGGAAGGCGGCGGCGAGGTGGTACACGGCGTCGCACCCCTTCACGGCGCGGCGGAGGTCATCCTGATTCGTGACGTCGCCGACGATGATCTCGGCGCCGAGGCTGATCAGCTCCTGTATGAGTTCCTTCTGCTTGGGGTTCGGGGAGCTGTTGTTGTCGAGGACGACGCACTTGTCGCCTTCCCTCAGGACATGCTTGACAAGATGGCTGCCGGTAAAGCCGGTTCCGCCGGTCACAAGAATTCTCTTCATCGTCTTCTCCGCAATACGCCTTTTGCGGCGCCATTTGTCAAAAGCCTATCATTTCCCGCCGCCGGGCGGCAAACAAAAACATGCGGCGATGTAGGGTCTGGAAGGTCCTGAAGGTCTGGAAGGTCCGGAAAGTCTGGAAGGTCCTGAAGGTCTGTAAGGTCCGGAAAGTCTGGAAGGTCCGGGAAGTCTGGAAGGTCTAGAAAGGCTAGATGGTCTAGAAGCTCTAGAAAGACTAGCCGCTCGCACTAACCACTAACCCCTCTCATCTCTCATCTCTCATCTTTCATCTCTCATCTTTCATCTTCCCTCAGGCTTATCCCCCATAATTTGTCCGATGGGGACCACCCATGTCGGCCAAGGGCAGGTTTTATGCGGGCGAGGCAGCATTCGCTTGATTGTCCGGGATAGGGAAACTTTTTTGCTGCGGCATGCGCCGCGACGATGTTGGGAGATCTTTTGCGCTCGATGGCGGAAGCGGGCTTCGTAAGGCGGGCCGGATTGTCGCGTTGCGACGCCCGCCTTCCGCAAGCCCTCTTCCCTCCGCCACCTTCGCGTCCGCATAATGGGCGTTTTGTCATGTGATGCGCGGCGACGCGGGGAGTTGTGTCCGTGCATTTTGTCGGCGCCGCGAAGCGGCAATCCGGCCGACGAAATGACGGACGCCCCGAGTCGCCGCGCTAGGAAATCGTCCATAATCGTCGGTCGCGAAGCGACCAGTAGGAAAAACTGGGGGATAAGCCTGTTCCCTCTCCCAATTTGACTGTAGGCGCGGCTTTTGGTAGTTTCCACATGCATCAGGCTACAGGATGAACGACACTGTAAGGATATTCGACACTACGCTCCGGGATGGTGAGCAGGCGCCGGGCTATGCGATGGACCTCGACGAGAAGGTGCGCATGGCCCTCCAGCTGGAAGCCCTTGGAGTCGATGTGATGGAGGCGGGCTTCGCCGTTGCCTCCCCTGGCGACTTCGCGTCCGTGAAGGCGATCGCGGATGCCGTCAGGTCGTCATCGGTCTGCTCGCTCGCACGCGCCGTGGAAAAGGACATAGACGCCTCGGCCGAGGCAATAGCGTCCGCGGCGCGCCCGCTCATACACGTCTTTCTCGCCACGAGCGACCTGCACCTGAAGTACAAGCTCCGAATCAGCCGCGACGAATGCCTTGAAGCGATCCGGCGGGCGGTGGCCCATGCGCGCAATCGTTGCCCCGAGGTCGAGTTCTCGGCGGAGGACGCGACGCGGACCGATGTCGATTTCCTCTGCAAGGCCTACGAGACGGCCATAGCTGCCGGAGCGACGATAGTGAACGTCACGGACACCGTCGGCTACGCCACCACCGAGGAATATGGTGCGCTGGTTTCGTCGCTGATGGCCCGCGTGAAGGGGATCGACCGCGTAATCGTCTCGACCCATTGCCATGACGACCTTGGACTGGCCGTGGCGAACTCGCTCGCCGGGGTCCGGGCGGGCGCACGGCAGGTAGAATGCACTGTCTGCGGCATAGGCGAACGCGCCGGCAACGCCGCGCTTGAGGAGGTCGTAATGGGCCTCGCGACCCGTGCGGACGCCTATGGCGGCCTAATGACGAACATCCGCACGCCGGAGATCGCTCGATCCGCCCATCTTCTCTCCACGATCACGGGCATACGCATCCCGCCCGGCAAGGCAATAGTGGGGACGAACGCCTTCGCACATGAGAGCGGCATCCACCAGCAGGGCGTCCTGTCGAAGGCCGAGACCTACGAGATCATGGCCCCCGAATCGGTCGGGATGAAGAAGACAGAGCTCATCCTCGGCAAGCATTCGGGCCAGCACGCGCTTGAGAACCGCCTCCGCGACCTGGGCTACGACCTCGACAGCGCACAGGCGTCGGAGGTCTTCGAGGCGTTCAAGGCGCTGGCCGACCGCAAGAAGCGCATAACCGACCGCGACATCGTCGCGCTTGCGGAGTCGCGGGTCGCGTCGCACGGGGCCGACGGCAAGGGCTGGAAGCTCGATTCGTTCGTCGTGAACAGCGGCAACCACATGAGCGCGACCGCGCAGATCAAGCTCGTCAAGGACGGCAAGTTCGCGCAGGAGGCGGCCATCGGATCCGGTCCGATCTACGCGGCGTTCCAGGCGATCGAGAAGATCATCCGCCACCGCTTCATCCTCGAGGACTATCGCATAGAGGCCGTCACGGAGCAGCGCGACGCACTCGGCGAGGTGCTGGTCAAGATCTCCGACGCCGACGGCAAGGGGACCTACCGAGGCCGCGGCGTCTCTACGGACATCATCGAAGGCTCGATACTCGCGTTGCTGGTGGCCGTCAACAGGATGCTGGCCGCCGCTGCGCGGCGGGAGGCGAGTGGCGGTGTGGTATAATTCACCGTTACTTGGAATGGCTTTAATGTCGCAAGGTAAACACATATCGCCGGATGCGCGTCGCGCATTGAGGCTCCATCTTGACGAGGGGGCCGAAGATGCCGCGTAGGGGCGCTTCAGGGATGGCCGGCAGACGGAAGGACGGGGCCGACGGGACTGTTGTCATTTCGACCCGCGTGAGGCTTGCGCGCAACTTCGCCCATGCGAAGTTCCCGCAGTGGGCTTCCGTCAAGGAGCGCGAGCAGGTGTTTCACGCCGCGGGCGCCGCCATCGCGTCCGCCGCGCGCGACCTGGGCGTAAAGGCCACCACCTTGCGCGTATCCGACTCGTCCGACCTCGCCAGGAAGTTCTACGAGAGCCGCCTTGTCAGCCGCGATCTTATCGACGCCGAGGAGGGCGCAGGCTTCTCCTTTGTCACACCTCGTCGCCGCGCATCCGGCAACCCGCTCCTTGACTCCGTCGTCGTGATGGTGAACGAGGAGGACCATTTCCGGATACAGTCCTTCCGCCAGGGGTACGACCTCGATGGCGCATGGAAGGCCGCCGACGAATTCGACACGGCGCTGTCGCGGCACGCCGAATACGCCTTCTCCAGGCAGATGGGCTATCTCACCGCATGCCCGAGCAACATCGGCACCGGCCTCCGCGCCAGCGTCATGGTCACATTGCCGGGCCTCTTGGTCTGCGACGAGACGGAGGCGGTGTTCCGCGCCGTGGAGCGTCTCGGGTACAACGTGCGCGGAATGTACGGCGAGGGAACCAAGTCCTCGGCCCCGCCATTCATCGCGCAGATATCCAACCGCGGCACGCTGGGGTTGGACGAGAAGGGCGTGATCTCCGCCCTGGGAAAGGTCGTGGACGAAGTCGTCCGCGTCGAGATCCAGGCGCGGCGCTACGCCATGCGCCACGACTCGCTGTATCTGGCGGATGAGATATCGCGCAACCTCGGGCTTGTGAAGAGCGCCCTCATGCTGGGCTACGACGAGTTCGTCAGCGCCCTCCACATGATCCGTTTCGGCGCGGAGATCGGCCTCGTCACCGGGTGCTCCCCGGAGTTGATCGACGAGGTCCTCCTCGCCTCGGGAGACTGCGCGATGCGTTCGCTCGACTTCGGCCAGCGGGGCAAGTCGGTGGCCTCGCTGTCAGACAGCAAGGACTATCCTGACGTGCTGCGCTCCCTGATGGCCCAGTCTCTCTTCGAGGACGCGGCGCTCGCCAGAGGCGTCAGGCCATAGCAAGCAACGGGCATCCGCCCCAACAACACGGACCAACCACAGCAATGAGCTTTCTCCAGAAATTCTCGCCTCGCGCACGCGAGGCCCTTCGCCTCGCCAACCAGGAGGCGTCCCGCTTCAACCATCCGTACATCGGCACCGAGCACGTCCTGCTGGGCATAGTGGCTCTGGGCGAGGGCGTGGCGGTCGACGTGCTCGGAGAACTTGGCGTGACGCCGGACAACGTGCGCTTCGCCGTGGAACAGGCTGTCAGCCATGGCGACGGCGACACCCAGACCGAAGGCGTCCGCGCCTACACCCCGCGCGTGAAGAAGGTATTCAAGATGGCGATGGACGAATCCGCCTCCATGAACCAGGACGAGGTCGGGACCGAGCATCTTCTCATAGCCCTCCTTAAGGAGACGGAGGGAGTCGCTTCGCAGGTGATGGCTAAGTTGGGCGTCTCGGCCGAAACCTTCATCGAGCGCCTGCGCGAGATGGCCGAAGCCGACGGCGAAGGCGACGACGACATCGATGACGAGTCCGACCCCGGCGACGCGCCCAAGGATTCCCCGAGGTCGCGCCAGCAGGGGCAGGACGGGCAGGGCGCCCCGCGCACCCCCGCGCTCGACACGTTCGGACGCGACCTCGTCGATCTCGCCCGCAAGGGCCAGATGGATCCCGTCATCGGGCGGACGAAGGAGCTTGAGCGCCTCGTCCAGATCCTTTGCCGCAGGACCAAGAACAACGCCGCGCTTCTAGGCGAAGCCGGCGTCGGCAAGACCGCCGTCGTCGAGGGGCTGGCCCAGGCCATAGCGTCGGGCGACGTGCCGGAGACGCTGCGCGAGAAGCGGGTGGTCGCGCTCGACATGGCGCTCCTCGTCGCCGGCACGAAGTACCGCGGGCAGTTCGAGGAGCGCATCAAGGCCGTCATCGACGAGGTGCGCCGCACGGGCAACGTCATCCTCTTCATGGACGAGCTGCACACCATCGTCGGGGCCGGGAGCGCCGAGGGGACGATGGACGCCGCCAACATCATCAAGCCGGCGCTCGCCCGCGGCGAGATGCAGTGCGTCGGCGCCACGACCCTCAACGAATACCGCAAGTTCATCGAGAAGGACGCGGCGCTGGAGCGCCGTTTCCAGACGGTAACGATAGACGAGCCCTCCATTGAGGAGGCCGTGCAGATACTGAAGGGCATCCGCGAACGCTACGAGAAACACCATGGCGTAACCTACCCCGACGACGCCCTTGACGCCGCAGTGCGCCTCACCGCCCGCTACCAGCCGGGGCGCAACCTCCCCGACAAGGCCATCGACGCCATCGACGAGGCCGGCGCGAGGATGAAGATCAAGTTCTCCCGCCGTCCGCCGGAGATTCGCAGGAAGGAGGAGGAGCTAAAGGAGATCTCCAGGCGCAAGCAGGAGGCGATCTCCAAGCAGGTCTTCGAGGAAGCCGCATCCTACCGCGACGCTGAGAGCGCCGTGGCGGAGGAGCTGAAGAGGATGGTCGACGCCTGGAAGTCCAGCCCGGAAGGCGGCAGCCCGGTAGTCACGGCGGACGACATCGCCGCGACCGTCGCCCTCATCGCCGGAGTCCCCATCGAGCGCATGAGCCGCGACGAGATGAAGCGCCTCGTCAACCTCGAGAAGGAGATGGCCGGATCCGTCGTCGGCCAGGACGCGGCGATCACCGCCGTCGCCCGCGCCCTCCGCCGTTCGCGAGCCAACCTGAAGGATCCGCGTCGCCCGATCGGCTCGTTCCTCTTCCTCGGTCCGACGGGCGTCGGCAAGACGCTTCTCGCCAAGGTCCTCACGCAGCGCATGTTCGGCGACGAGAAGGCGCTCATCCAGATCGACATGTCCGAGTACATGGAGAAGTTCACGACCTCGCGCCTCATCGGCTCGCCGCCCGGATACGTCGGCCATGACGAGGGCGGGCAGCTGACGGAGCGCGTCCGCCGCCACCCGTACAGCGTCGTTCTCTTCGACGAGGTGGAGAAGGCGCATCCCGACGTCATGCACATGCTTCTCCAGATACTGGAGGAGGGGAGGCTCACGGACTCGCTCGGACGCCAGGTCGATTTCCGCAACACGGTCGTCATCCTCACGTCCAACCTTGGGTTCGACTTCGGCAAGAACGGCCGCGGCATGGGCTTCGCGCCGGACACCGCGCAGCAGGACTACGAGCGGCTCAAGGGGCAGCTCATGAACACCGCCCGGCAGGTCTTCAGGCCGGAGCTTCTGAACCGGTTCGACGACATCATCGTCTTCCGCCAGCTCGAACGGCAGGACGTGTCGAAGATCCTCGACATCGAACTCAAGACGGTCACAGACCGCCTAGCGGCCGCCAAGGGCATATCCGTCGTCCTCGACGAATCGGCCAGGGACTTCCTTCTCGACAAGGGTTTCGACCAGGCCTTCGGAGCGCGCCCGCTCCGGCGCGCCATCGAGAACCACCTCGAGTCGCCCCTTGCCGAGGCGCTCCTCTCCGGAGAACTCGGCGAGTCGCCAACGACCATCACCGGCTCGTCCGACGGCACCCGCATCACGTTCTCCGTTTAGAAAAAAGGAGTCGATTGTGAGACATCGCATGTTGTTAGTCGCCATGGCCGTCGCAGCGGTGGCGCTTGCCGATGACGGCGGGTACAAGGCCGAGGCGAAAGGCAAGGGGGTCGAGATCGTCGCGGATGGTCTGCCATCTTCGTTCGCGCTCGGCGATTTCGAGGCGACGATGACGATCCGCAACGTCGGCGAATTGGCTTTGCGCGGCGCGCTTGTCGTCGAGACCGTCGATGGCAAGGGCCAGAACGCGCGCCAGCTTGGCAAGGCGGAGATCGACATGCCGCCTCCGTCCGTGAGCGACGTCGAGGTGGATCTCTCCGCGAAAGGACAGATCACGACCGCCGAGCTTGGTCGCACGGCGCGCGTCGTTCTGAAGATCGCGAACAAGGGCGACGTGGTCTGCCTCTCCGCGCCTGTGGCCGAGAAGGCGGAAACCGTGAAGAAACGCAAGGCCGAGGCCGCGAAGGCGACGTCTTCGGCAGGCGGCCGGCATGACATCCGCTTCGCTGACCGGTTGCCCGATGGCGAGGGGGAGGCGTACAGGGCCTTCCTCGAGGCGGGCGGTGTTCTGATCGTGCGCCTCGTCGCTTCGAAGGACGACTACGCCGGCGCAGCCGTCTTCTGCGGAACGAACGCGCTTCCGGCATTCAAGCCTCAGAAGGGTCCGGCCAACCCATACGACCAGAACGTCGCCCCTGGCGGCACCCCGCTCTTCGACTGGCCGCATCGGATCTCGCCGACGCTCCAGGCCGGCAACGGCCGCCTTTCGCTTCCAGGCGAAGCCGGCAAGAAGTGGGAGACCGTCCAGAACGGCTACACCGTCCTCCACCGCGTCGGCAAGGGGCTCCTCATCGTCTCCACGCACACGGTCGCGGACACGAAGGAGCTCCGCGAGGACATCGCGCGCCAGCTCAAGCTTGAGGAGGACGGACTCCGCTTCGCCGGCTTCTCCCATGACTACGGCGTGCTCGACAAGTACAAGGGGCGCTCCCAGCATGTCGCAATCGGTGGCGGCAAGACGGTCGTCAAAATCAAGAACGTCAACTTCGCCACCACCAATCTCAACCTCGCGGCGCGAATCACCATCACCGAAAAGCGCAAGGATGGACAGTCGCGGACCTTCCTCGACCGCCGGAAGCCCAACACGAAGATCGGCGACGTCACGACCTTCGAGCTCCTTGTCCCGCCACTTGATCTGAACGGCAGATGCACGGTCAAGACCGAGGTCTTCGAGTGGGAGGGGAAGAAGTCGTGGACGATCGGGGAGGCCGAGGTCGATCTGCCGGAGTTCCTCGAGATCGTGCCGCCGGATTTCCGGGCGACCGTTTCTACGAAGCGCCAGCTGCCCGAAGTCTTAATCGGCCTCCGCGTGAACCGTCCCGGCTTCAACGCAGCGGGCGCCGAGTGGAAGCTCGTCGCGAAAGACGGCAAAAAAGCCGTGGTCGCCGAGGCCACCGGTGTCTTCGGCAAGGGCGAGACGGCCGTCGAGGCGGCACTTCCCGTCGGGCGCGACGCCCCGGCCGGGACATACGCGCTCGAGGCGGAAATGACGCTCCCCTGCGGCGCGAAGTTCAACGCATCCGGCGAGTTTTTCGTCGTCGCGCCGGAGAAGGGGCAGCTCATGGTGGACCAGAACGGCTTCCTGCTCAACGAGGGCGAGCCCTACTTCCCGCTCGGCATCTACCACATGCACACCTTCAACCTCAACGAGCCGATCGACGACACCGGACTCCGCGCCCGCGACATGGGCTTCAACTGGATGCAGCTCTGGAGCTGGGACTGGGACAACCATCTTTCGCTCGACCGCAAGGTGCTCGACGGTTTCGTCGGCAAGGACCTTGTCGGCGCCGAGCGCGAGAAGGCCATCGACGGCCTTGCGGAGACGAACCGCAATACGCGGGCGCTGCTAAAAGAGCATGGCGTAGTCATCGCATTCGAGGGCTTCGGACTCTGGAACGACGTCATCGTCGAACGCCCCGGCGAATTAGGGACATTCAAGTTCGAGCGCGACGAGGGCAAGATCGGCCCGCAGATCGCGGCGATCGCGGACGATCCTGACGCCCTCGTGCGGATGTGGTACCTGGCCGACGAGGCGGGCGGCAACTTCCACAAGGAACTCGGACGCGCCTCCGCGCTTGTCCGCCGCCACGACAAGCACCTGCACCCGACGTTCAATCTTGGCAATTTCGAATCGACGACATCCGGCGACTATGGCGGGAACGACATCTACGTCCGCTACTACGGCGGCCTCGGCCAGGCCTATTCCTTCGCCGCGCGGGTGGAGGAGATGCGTCTCCAGTACGCGCCACTCCACCGCCGCCCGTTCGTCGTCCCGCAGGCATTCGGGCAGAGCGAGAAGCAGGCCACCGAGTCGCCGGCATGGGTGCGCGTCGAGGCCTATGCGTCCGTCATCCACGGCGCGAGCGGCATCGGCTTCTACTGCTGGAAGCAGACCGGAGACTGGTCCGGCGCCCAGAAGCAGGGCATGGGCTGGAACCCGCCGACGGCCCATGAGGTCAAGAAGCTCATCGAGGAGATCAAGGTCTTCCAGGACGCGCTGCGCGTGCCAGGAGAGCGTATCCTGAAGTCAAAGGACGGCAACGTTCACGCGCTCCTCTGCGGCGACGACGCCTCGGGCCGCTTCCTGATCGCGGCGAACCTCATGGAGGGGGCCGTGAAGACCGAGCTGCCCGTTGCAGGACTCGACGACGCGACGCTGGAACCGCTCTTCGGGGCACCTGCCGCGAAGGCAAAGGGCGGCGTGCTGCCGCTTGCGCTCCCCACCTGGGGCACCGCCGCCTGGCGCGTGAAGTAGCGCGACGTTCAGAGCTCGCCGCGGCGAGTGGCTAGTTCGAGTGCCGCTAAGCGGCAATGCACAATGCACAATGCATAATGCATAATGCACAATGCACAATGGAAGTGGCTAGTTCTAGTGGCCGGGTTATCGGGATATCGGGCGGCGGCTCGCCGCCTGTATCGGGATTTCGCGGCGGGATATCGGCGCTTCGCTTAGATCGGGATATCCAGAAACTAGGAACAAGAAACTAGGAACCAGAAACTAGGAACTTCTAAACTTCCTAAACCCTTCTGAACTTCCCAAACCTTCTCGGCGCTTGCGCCTAACCGTCGCTTGAAGCGGCTCTAGTGTTTTTTCCGCGCCGTTGTCTGCCGCTTGAGTTCGCGGATTTCGTCGCGCAATTCCGCGGCGCGCTCGAACTCGAGCGCTTCGGCGGCCTGGAGCATTTCGGCCTCAAGCTGCGCGACGACGCTTTCGAGGTCGAAGTCGTCATCGGAGCCTGAGACCGACGTGACGATCTTCTTCGCCTCCTCCTCAAGCCTCAACGTCTCGCCCATGGCCTTTTCGATTCCCTTGGGCGTGATATGGTGCTCGCGGTTGTAGGCCATCTGCCGTTCGCGGCGTTCGGATGTCTCGTCCATCATGCGCTTCATCGAGTCCGTCACGATGTCGGCGTATAGGATGACGCGGCCGTTGACATGGCGGGCGGCGCGGCCGGCCGTCTGGATGAGCGAGGTGTCGGAGCGGAGGAAGCCCTCCTTGTCGGCGTCGAGGACCGCGACGAGCGCGACCTCCGGCAAGTCGAGGCCTTCGCGGAGGAGATTGATGCCGACGAGGCAGTCGAAGGCGCCGCGCCGGAGACGGCCCAGGATATCGACGCGCTCGATCGCGTCGATGCCGGAATGGAGATACTCGACGCGCAGTCCGGCCGAAGCGAGGTACTGCGAGAGGTCCTCCGCCGTGCGCTTGGTGAGGGTTGTGACGAGCGTGCGGTCGCCGCGTTCGGCCGTGGCGCGGATCTCCTCCATTACGTCGTCGATCTGGCCCTTGAGGGGGCGCACCTCGACTGGCGGGTCCAGAAGGCCGGTCGGGCGGATGATCTGGCGGACGATCTGCGAGCTGGTCTGCTTCTCGAACTCGCCGGGTGTGGCGCTGACGTAGATGGTCTGTCCGGTCTTTGCCTCGAACTCGTGGTATTCGAGCGGACGGTTGTCCTTGGCGGACGGGAGACGGAAGCCGTAGTCGACGAGCCGCGTCTTGCGCGCCTGGTCTCCGTTGTACATGGCGCGAATCTGCGGGAGGGAGACATGCGACTCGTCGATGATGGTCAGGAAGTCCTGCTGGAAGTAGTCGATAAGGCAGGGGGGCGGCGTGCCGGGGGCGCGTCCGCCGAGGTGGCGGGAGTAGTTCTCGATGCCGCTGCAGTAGCCGAGTTCGCGCATCATGTCGAGGTCGAAGCGCGTACGCTGGTCTAGGCGCTGTAGCTCGAGTATCTTGTTCTCGCCCTTGAACCATGCGAGCCGCTCGACGAGCTCGTCCTCGATGGAGCGAAGGGCCGCCTTCATCTTGTCGTGCGGCATGACGAACTGGCGTGCCGGAGAGATTATCGCCCGTTCGAGGACCTCGGTCGAGGCCATGGTGAGCGGGTCGAAGCGGCGGAGCGAGTCGATCTCGTCGCCGAAGAACTCGACCCTGATGCCGTCCTCGCGGTAGGCGGGGAAGATGTCCACTACGTCGCCTCGCACGCGGAAGGTGCCTCGGGCGGCGTCGATGTCGTTGCGCGAGTACTGGAGCGCCACGAGCTGCGAAAGAAGCGCCTCGCGGTCCAGCGTCTGGCCACGCGACAGGTGGATGATCATGCCGGAGTAGTCCTCCGGGTCGCCGAGACCGTATATGCAGGAGACGGAGGCCACGACTATCACGTCGTCGCGGGAAAGGAGCGAGTTCGTCGCGGACAGCCTGTAGCGCTCGATCTGCTCGTTGATGGAGGCGTCCTTCTCTATGAAGGTGTCGGTCTGTGGTATATATGCCTCTGGCTGGTAGTAGTCGTAGTAGCTTACGAAGTACTCAACGGCGTTGTCGGGGAAGAAGACCTTAAGTTCGGCGAAGAGCTGGGCGGCAAGGGTTTTGTTGTGCGAGATGACGAGTGCTGGGCGTCCCGCGTCCCGTATGACGTTGGCGATCGTGAAGGTCTTGCCTGAGCCGGTGACGCCCTGGAGCGTCTGATAGCGGAATCCCTTTTCGAGCCCGTCGCAAAGGGCGCGTATCGCCTCGGGCTGATCCCCCGTCGGCTTGTACTTCGATACGAGGTTGAAGGTGGCCATGGGGCGCGGGGCCTAGTCCTCGCTGTCCTCGGTCACGCGGAGGACCTCGCCGAGCGTGGTGCGGCCGATGAGGACGCTGCGCCAGCCGTCGTCGCGGAGGGTGTGCATCCCTTGATCCATCGCCTTGCGGCGGATCTCCGCTGAGGACTTGCGGGCAATGATCATCGACTCGATCGCCTCGGTGACATGCAGAAGCTCGAATATGCCGCCGCGTCCCTTGTAGCCCGTATTGCCGCAACGTTCGCATCCGGCGGGTTCGTAGATTGCCGTGCCTGGGGCGAGGATGTCGGGGAGCTGGAAGGTGCGCGCGTCGCGCTCGGTGACGGCGGTCTCGCGGCGGCAGTTCATGCAGAGACGGCGCACGAGACGCTGGGCGAGGACGCCAGACACGGCGGAGGCCACGAGGAAGGGCTCGACGCCCATGTCGATGAGTCGGGCGAAGGCGCCCGCCGAGTCGTTCGTGTGGAGCGTGCTGAGCACGAGGTGGCCCGTGAGGGAGGCGTTGATGGCGATTTCGGCGGTTTCGGCGTCGCGGATTTCGCCGACCATGCAGATGTCCGGGTCCTGGCGGAGGAAGGAGCGCAGGATGCGCGCGAAGGTGAGGCCGATGTCGCTGCGGACGGCCACCTGGTTGATGCCCGGCATCTCGTACTCGATCGGGTCCTCTGCCGTGAGGATGCGCACGTCCATGCGGTTGATCTCGTGGAGGAAGGCGTAGAGCGAGGTCGATTTGCCGGAACCCGTGGGGCCCGTGACGAGGATGATGCCGTTCGGGCGGTGGATCAGCTTCTCGATGAGCGCCTGGTCGTCGGGCTGCATGCCGAGGTCGCCGAGCTTGACCATGCTGCCGCTCTTCTGGAGAAGTCGGAGGCTTACGCTTTCGCCGTAGGCGGTGGGCATAGTCGAGACGCGGATGTCGATGTCCTCGCCGTTGACGCGGATGCCGATGCGGCCATCCATGGGGAGGCGCTTCTCGGCGATGTCGAGGTTGGCCATGACCTTGAGGCGGGAGGTGATGGCGGCCTGCAACCGGTTCAGCTGGGGCGGCATCTCGACCTTGTGGAGCATGCCGTCGATGCGGTAGCGGATGCGGAGCTCGTCCTCCATCGGCTCGAAGTGGATGTCCGTCGCGCCCTGGCGATCGGCTTCGGCTATGATCTGGTTGACGAAGCGGACGATCGACGCCTCCTGGCCGAGTTCACTAAGGTCGGTCTTGGAGAAGTCGGTGTCGAGGTCGGCGGTGATCTCGCCGTTGGCCATCAGCTCGTCGATCGTGTCGGCGGCGAAGCCGTAGGCCTTCTTGGCGGCCTTGGCGATGTCCTCGCGCGTGGCGACGGCGAAACGGATCGGCATGTCGACGGCGAGGCGCAGACCGTCCGCCATCGCCGTGTTGAAGGGGTTGGAGGTGGCTACGACGAGGACGCCGTCCTCCAGCCTTACAGGGGCGACGTTGTACTGGAATACGGCGTTGGATGGAAGGTGTGAGATCGCCTCCTTGCCCGGGGCGATGTCGTCCAGGGCGGTGAACGGCATCGCGAGGAGCGATGCGACCTTCCGCAGAAAAGCCTCCTCGCTTACCCCGGCTACGGTGACGGCGGCCTCGGCGATGCCACCATCCACCTCAGTCGCCTTTGCGAGGACTTTCCCGACCTGATCCTCGGAAATCATTCCGGTACGCAGGAGGAGTTTCGCGATGAAGGTGTCGGCCGACATGGGATTAGGGTTGAAGGGTTGAAAGGTTGAAGGGATGAAGGGTTGAAGAGTTGAAAAGTTGAAGGGTTGAAGGGCTGGGCTCTACTTCTTCTGGAGCCACTTGCCGGCATCGTCCTGGTACCAGACGCCCGCCTTCGCGCGCTCGATGAACATCGTCCTTCCACGCGCCGCGACATCCGCGGCGGTGATGCCGTTCTCCTCGGCGATCTTGGCCATGCGGGTCTTGTGCTCGCCGTTGGCCTTGACCACGTACTCAAGTTCGGCGGCCGAGAGCGACCCGCCAGGGGCTGGTGCGAAAAGGCCGTCCTTGTCCAAGCCGACGGCGCCATTCTCGACGAGGCGCTTCATATCGGGCTTCGAGTTGTCGTTCATCGCCGACTCGATCTGCTGGTCAACCTTCAGGTTGATGTCCATAGTGATGTGGATCGGCTTTACCTCATGCTCGGTCTTGACCGTAAGGCATCCGGCGCAGAGAAGCGCCATCGAAGAGAGCATCATCAAGCGTGCGTTCATTCCAAGTCCTCCGTTTCCCGATAGACGCCGCGCATGCCTCCTCGGCCGCGACGATGCGTCATGACCTGCATATTCTACCTTTTCGTATGTGGATTGTCTTGCGCGAATCGCGATCCCATCTGATAGACTTCCTATACGACAAGCCGAAGGCGAGGATGCGTGACGATGGATGCTACAGGACTTCTTTGCGATCTCATCAGGATACCGTCCGTGACGGATGACGTGGCCGAGGTCAACAGATGCGTCGAGTTCCTCCACGCGAGGCTTGAGGCAGAGGGTCTTGTCTGCGCCGAGGAGGTCTTCGAGGGCGGACGCAAGGCGCTATGGGCCTCCAACATCACCGGCAAGCGGCCGGATCTCATGGTCGTCGTCCATTTGGACGTGGTCCCCGTGGATTCCGCCGATGAGTTCGAGCCGGTGGTCGATGACTACGCGGTGCGTGGCCGTGGGACCGAAGACTGCAAGGGCAACGCCGTGGCCGCCATATCCGCGCTCCTTGACATCGCGGCAGACAAAGCGTCCGGCGCATCGATGGGCATACTCTTCGCGACGGACGAGGAGACCGGCGGTCGCACGACGGCCGGGATGGTCGAGCGCGGATACGGGGCCGCGAAGGCGGCGCTTGTCTATGACTCCCCGGGGGGCCACGACGTCTTCGTCGGCCAAAAGGGCATACTCCGCCTGCGCCTTGTGGCGGAAGGGCGTGGCGGCCACGCTTCGGCACCATGGGAGTTTGACAACCCAGTGCTCAAACTCGCGGACGCCATTATCCGGCTCCGCGCCCATTGGGAAGCCAAGTACCCCCGTGCCAAAGACGAGTGGCATAATTCGCTAGCGCCAACCATGCTCTCGGCTGGAAAGGCCGTGAACCAGATACCTGACACTGCGACCGCGATGGTCGATATCCGCTTCATCGAGACTTCGACCCCCGAGGGGCTTGCGGACGAGGTGCGCGAAATGACCGGACTCAAAGTCGAACTGGTCGAGGAGTTCCCATGCGTCACCTTCGAGCCGTCCGGCCCGGCGTTCGATGCGCTGTCCGAAATCATCTCAAGTCATTCGGACGGTGCCAAGGTCGGCTTCCGGCGCATGTGCGGCGCCACCGACGCTAGGCACCTCGCCTCGCTTGGCGTCCCCATAGCGGTGACGGGCGTCGACGGCGACGGCGCCCATAGCCATGGCGAGTACGTTGTGATATCCTCCATACCCAAGTTCGCCGCCATCGCGGCCGACTACGCAAGGAGGCTGGGCAGCCTGAGCCGCCCGGGGGGCGGCAGATAACAGATAATAGATAACAGATAATAGATAACAGATAATAGATAGGAGATGTGAGATAGGAGATAAGAGATAGGATATGGCGGATATGAGTTTTGCTGTCCGCGCTCTGTCGCGGACAATCAACCTTCAACTTTCAACATTCAACTTTCAACTATGATCAAGAAGTTTCCATTCTTCCTCCATGGAGGCGACTACAACCCCGACCAGTGGCGCCATGTGCCCGGAACGGTCGATGAGGATTTCCGGCTTTTCAAGCTGGCAGGCATCAACTCGGTCTCGATCGGCATCTTCTCGTGGGCGGCGCTCGAGCCGGAGGAAGGCCGCTACGAGTTCGGCTGGCTCGACGACATCATGGACCGCTGCGCCCGCGACGGCATGGCGGTCGTGCTTGCCACTCCCAGCGGCGCGAAGCCTAACTGGATGGCGCAGAAGTACCCGGAGATACGCCGCGTCGCGCGCGGCGGCGCCGGCGACCCCGGCGAGCGCCAGCTACAGCACGGCCGCCACAACCACTGCCCGACCTCGCCGATATACCGCGAGAAGACGGTGGCCATCGACACCGCGCTCGCCAAACGCTACGCCGGCCATCCCGCCCTGGCGCTATGGCACATCTCCAACGAGTTCAACCGCGGGGAATGCTACTGCCCGCTCTGCAAGGCCGCCTTCCGCGAGTGGCTGCGCGCGAAGTACGGATCGCTCGACGCCCTGAACCAGGCCTGGTGGACGGGCTTCTGGGCGCACACGTACACCGACTGGGAGCAGATAGACTCGGTCGATTCCACGCTCGACGGCCTGGTCGTCGATTGGTGGCGCTTCCGCTCGGCGCAGATGACATCGTTTCTGCGGTGCGAGGTCGAGGCGCTGAAGAGCGTCACGCCGGACGTCCCCGTGACCACCAACTTCATGGGGTTCTTCGACGGGCTAGACTACTGGCGCATGGCGAAGGAGCTGGACATCGTGTCGTGGGACTGCTACCCGCAGTACCACGACCGCCCCGGCGAGACGGAGCGCACGGCGGCGCGCTTCGCCATGGTCCACGACCTCAACCGCTCGCTTCTCGGGAAGCCATTCCTGATGATGGAGTCGTCACCGGGGCCAACCAACTGGTACCAC
Source organism: Kiritimatiellia bacterium (assembly GCA_017458965.1). Taxonomy (GTDB): domain Bacteria; phylum Verrucomicrobiota; class Kiritimatiellia; order RFP12; family JAAYLN01; genus RGIG3612. The sequence goes on from JAFSZJ010000001.1 coordinate 20,313, forward strand.
CACAACCGCCTGCTTCGTCCCGGAATGCATAGGATGAAGTCGCTTCAGGCCGTCGCGCACGGCTCCGACTCCGTGCAGTACTTCCAGATCCGCAAGGGCAGGGGAGGCGCCGAGAAGTTCCACGGCGCGGTCATCGACCACGAGGGTAGCGAGCGTCCGCGCATGTTCAAGGAAGTGGCGCAGGTCGGCCACGACCTTGAGGCGCTGCGTCCTGTGCTGGGCGCGGCCACAAAGTCCGAGGTCGGCATCATCGCGGACTGGGAGTCGTGCTGGCACCTCCAGGTCGCAAACGGCCCTATCGGCGCCGTGAAGGGCGACGCGTCCACCAACGGCCTCCCGCACTATCTGCCTTACTGGAGGCGCGGCATAAACGTCGACATCCTCAACGGCGATTCCGCTCTTGACGGCTACAAGGTCGTCATCGCCCCGGCGCTCTTCATGCTACGCGACGGCTTCGCCGAACGAGTCGAGAAGTTCGTCGAGGCGGGCGGGACCTTCATCGCGACATGGCTCACGGGCATCGTGAACGAGACCGGCCTTTGCTTCCGTGGGGGCTTCCCCGGTACATTGCGCAAGGTGCTTGGCATCTGGGCGGAGGAGACGGACTACCTCTACGAAGACGAAACCAACGAGGCCATGTTCGCCGAAGGCAATACACTCGGGCTGAACGGCAAGGCCACGCTGAAGACCGTTTGCGACGTGGTCCATCTGGAAGGTGCGGAGGCCATCGCGACCTACGGCCACGACTTCTACGCCGGCACTCCCGTCATCACCAGGAACGTCTTCGGCAAGGGTCAGGCGATCTACATCGCCGCCCATGGCGACGACGCCTTCTACGACTCCGTGCACGGCGCGCTCGTCGAGCGCCTCGGCCTGTGCCGCGCGCTCGCCGCCGACCTCCCGTATGGCGTCACGGCCTCCGTGCGCGAGAAGGACGGCAACGAGTTCGTCTTCGTCCAGAACTTCGCAAGCGAGCCGAAGACCGTAGATCTTGGCGCCGTCAAGCGCAAGGACCTTCTTTCCGGTGACGAGGTCTCGGGCGAGACGGTGATCCCGGCATACGGCACGTTGGTGCTGGCGCGTCCGTAGGGCTATGGCACTTTGGCGATGACTTCGTGAAAGGAAAATGACGATGGATTTCGTGGCGCAAGCGGATTTCTCAAAGACCATTGGCAGGATACGTCCGGAGCTGCATTCGTCCGGGTGGGCGCCAAGGAGTTCCGACCGGGCGATCCAGAACGACGACGAGGCGGTCAAGGCCTTGAACATGACCTACGCCCGCACCCATGACTGGGCGCTTGTCAATCCGGGCCAGCGCATCATCGACACCCACTTCATCTTCCCGCTCGCGGACAAGGATCCGAAGGACCCTTCGAACTACGTCTTCGCGCCGACCGACCACATCATCGGCCTCGCGCGCGACATAGGTCTCAAGATCTTCTACCGTCTTGGGACATCCATTGAACACACCGGCAAGATACACTTCAACGCCCTCGTGCCCGACGACTTCGAGAAGACGGCCGAGGTCTTCGCAGGCATCGTCCGCCATTACAACAAGGGCTGGGCCAATGGAAAGAAGTGGGGCATCAAGTACTGGGAGATATGGAACGAGCCCGACGGCACCGGCAACATGTGGTGCTCGCCCGACGACGACTTCACAGGGGAGTCCTGGTGGCGGATGCTCGACAGGTTCATCGAGTTCTTCGTCATCTGCCTGAAGCGCCTGAAAAGCGAGTTCCCGGACATCAAGGTAGGCGGACCGGCCCTCTGCTGCCTGCGGCAGGACTTCTTCACGAAGCTCCTGAAGGCGTGCAAGGAGGCGGGCGTGGCACCGGACTTCATCTCATGGCATGGCTACGCCAGCGACCCGTGGCACCTCCTCGTATCCGCCGACCAGGGGCGCGCCCTTTGCGACTCGCTCGGGTTCAGGAAGTGCGAACTCATCCTAAACGAGTGGCACTATATCCTCACATGGGACGGCATACACGGGCAGAACTCCACGCCGGCCATGGTCCACCGCGCCTTCGACGGTCCAACGGGCCACAACCAGATCGATTCCGCCGCATTCACCTTGACATGCCTTGCCAAGTTCCAGACCTCGAAGTTCGACCAGGCGTACTACTACGGCTGCTCCCATCAGGGCAACTGGGGCTACATGGACATCTACAAGCAGTACAACAAGAACTGGTATGCCTGCAAGCTCTTCGGCGGGATCGTAAAGGGCTATAAGACGATGTGCGAAAGCGCATCGGAAGCGAAGACAATAACGACCCTTGCCGTTAAGAGCGCCGACGGCAAAAAGGCAGGTCTTCTAGTCGTGGACTACAGGGGGACGGGGCAGGTGCTGCAAATCGCCGTCAAGGGTGTGCCGAAGACGAGGCGCGCCTCAGCGATCGTCCTCGACCACACCCGCGACAACTTCCCCTGCGAGGTCGGCTGGCGCGACGGGATCCTCACGCTCGTCAAGCCCGACAAGAACTCCGCGGCCTTCTTCGTCGAGTTCGAATAGCCGGCGTCTACGAGCCACACTTCCCCAATTCATCAATCCGGATGCAGCCATGAGCGAAAAGAACACGGAAAAACCTGCGGAGCCATGCGTTTCCGAAGAGCGCCGCGCGATGCGGATCGACGAGTTGCCGATAACCTGCCGCGAGGTGGATCCGGTCCCGGACCACGCCACAAGCCTGTTGCCCGAAGGCCACGAATTCGTGCTCGCATGGAACGACGAGTTCGACGGCGACGCGCTGGATGACACGAAGTGGGGCTACCGCACAAACTTCTGGGGGCGGCGTGCGCACTGGTTCGCGCAACCCGAGGACGGAGCCGTCGAGGTGCGCGACTCGCTTTGCCGCCTGAAGCTTCTGAAGAAGCCCGATGGCCAGTTCGTGTCGCCGCAGCTGCAGACCGGCGGGCTGATATGGGACATCCCGCCAGCCGACGATCCGAAAGGTTTCTGGCCGCTCCCGAAGCGAGAGGTGCCGAAGTTCATGCACCGCTACGGCTACTACGAATGCCGTTGCCGCACGCAGCAGATGCCGGGCTGGTGGTCGGCCTTCTGGATGCAGACGCCAATGCAGGGCTGCTGCCTCGATCCGAGACGCGCCGGAATCGAACACGACATAATGGAGTCGTTCGAGCCGGGCGAACTGATTCCGCACGCGATGCACATGAACGGATATGGCGCGGAATACGTCGGCTTCCACTGCCCCAGGGAGGCCACATGGAAGGACCACTACGACTTCGACAAGACCAGGTTCCATCATTTCGGAATGCTATGGGAGCCTGACGGCTACACCTTCTACGTCGATGGCCGCCAGCATGGGCAGAAGATAGGCGGAGGCGAGCGCGAGGCGGTCTCGCAGACGGAGGAGTTCATCCTGATCTCGACCGAGGCCAAGTGGTACCGCAACGACCGCATGACCGGCAAGGGTGCCCCTGAACTCGAGGCGGCGGCCGCCGCCGGCGACGCCTTCGAGGTCGATTTCGTCCGCGTCTTCGACATCGCGGGTTTATAATCCCAAGGCGTGAAACTCAAGGAGATAGTCGATCTTTTCCGTCCCGGAAGCGAGATCTGGAACGGCGATCTTTCAAGACACGGCTGGCTTAAGCGCCGGGCGCTGTTCTCCGTCCGCGTGGTGCGCCTCGTCTTCCATGGCTTCATGGGCGACCAATGCAACCTCCACGCCTCGGCGCTCACTTACTACACGCTGATGTCGATCATACCCCTGCTGGCGCTTGGCCTTTCGCTGGCGCGCGTCTTCGGCGGCGGGGACATGGCCCGCGAGAAGATCTCCGAGGAGATAACGGTGATAGGCCAGCAGCTGACGACCTCGTCCGTCACTCCCGGCGCGGCGGAGATGGCGGACGAGTTCGTGACGCAGCTTCACGAGTACGCGGACAAGATATTCGACCAGATCGGCAACATTAGCTTCGGGACGCTTGGCGGAGTCGGCCTCCTTGTGCTGCTGTGGATGGCGGTGACAATGCTCTCGCAGGTCGAGAGGAGCTTCAACAACGTATGGGGCGCCTCGCCGCGTACCTTGTGGCGCAAGTTCGCGGACTACACGACCATCATCATCGTGGTGCCTTTCCTTGCGCTTGCGGCATCGACGATGCCGGTGGTGACGCTCGTGACCAAATACGCATACGGCTACACGTTCGGCATCATGAGCGAGGAATGGTTCGCCCGCCTGCTGCGTTTCTCGATAGGCGGCGCGTTGACGATCGCGCTCTTCACCACCGTCCTGATGTTCATCCCCAACACACGCATCCGTTTCCGCTCCGGCCTTGCCGGTGGCATAGCGACGGCCATCCTCTTCTGCGTATGGCTGAAGATCTGCATGGAGCTCCAGATCGGCGTGGTCAGATACAGCAAACTCTATGGCGGTCTCGCGGCGCTCCCCATCCTCCTCGCATGGGTATATATGAGCTGGCAGATCATTCTCTTCGGCGCTGAACTGACATTCGCCGTCCAGCACTCGGAATCCTTCTTCCGCGACGAAGGGGCGAAGAAGGCCGCGCCGCGATCACGATGGCGCCTTGCCGTCTCGCTTGCGGCGGCGATGGCGAAGAACTGGCGCGATGGCGGAGGCGCGTTCGACGCTGGCGCGTACATAACGGCCAACGGCGTCTCCGGCCGTCTTGTCGTGGATGTCCTCGCGGCGCTCTCCGCCGCCGGCATCGTCGCTGAAACAGGCGATGAAGGCGGGCGGTTCGTCCTGCTGCGTCCGCCTGAGGCGATCAGCTTCGGCGAAGTGTTCTCCGCGATTGCTGACGCCGGGACGCCTCCGGAGGCGCTGGGCCTTGGCGAACCTGCCGGTGTGCTTGGCGAGTTCTTTGGCGATGCCTCGCAGCGCATGGACAACATCTTCTCCACGCCCATAGCGACGCTGGTCGGGTAAGGTTTCTGATATACTTCCCCATATGAAGGAATCGCCGAAAATCGTCCTTGGAGTGACGGGTTCCATAGCTGCATACAAGGCGGCCGAGTTGACCCGTCTTATGGTTAAGGAAGGGTGGGATGTTCGCGTCGCCATGACCGACGGCGCGAAGCGCTTCATAGCCCCTCTCACTTTCCTTACCCTCTCGCGCAATCCGGTCGCGTCGGCGATGTTCGACGAGCCTGGCGAATGGCCGCCGCCGCATATCGGTCTGGCGACATGGGCCGATGCTCTCGTCATCGCGCCGTGCACGGCCAATGTCCTGGCCAAGATCGCGCACGGCATTTCCGACGACACGCTTACGGCTTCGGCACTTGCATTCGGCCAAGGACCGCGTCTGGTGATCGCCCCGGCGATGAATGACGACATGCTGGCCAACCCCGCGACCCAGGCCAACCTCGCCACGCTCGTATCGCGTGGCGTGACCATAGTCGAGGCTGCCGAAGGCGAGCTGGCATGCGGATCGACAGGCCGAGGCCGCCTTGCCGACCTCGCGGACATCATTTCCGCGATACGCCGCATCCTCCCATAGCCTTTCAACCCTTCAACCTTTCAACCCTTCAACCTTTCAACTTTTCAACCTTTCAACCCTTCCCCCCTTTCCCATGCTTTCCCAGATCCTCAAATCGAAACTGCACCATCTTCGCGTCACATCTTGCGCCCCCGAGTACCAGGGGAGCCTGATGATAGACGAAGATCTTATGGACGCCGCTGGCATAGCCAACTGGGAGAAGCTCCTCGTGGCAAACCTTGAGAACGGCGAGCGCTTCGAGACATACGCCATCGCGGGCGAGCGCGGAAGCCGCGTCGTGTGCCTGAACGGCGCAGCCGCCTGCAAGGGGGCTGTCGGCGACAGGCTCATAGTTATGACCTTCGCGCTTATGACGGACGATGAAATTCGCGCCCACAAGCCGACGGTCGTCGTCCTAGGCGAAGGCAACGCCGTGCTTTGACCACGGCGCCTCGCAAGGGGCTACTTCACAGAAGCGCCTTTGCGCAGCTCCCAGAGTTTCGCGTATTTGACGAAGGTCCCGAACGAAACGTTGACCGCTATTATCAGGCCCGGGACGCCGTCAAGGAACCCGCGCTTCAGGAAGTAGCACTTCATGAAGCGTACGAACGGGTGAAGCAGGAGAGTGAAGAACCCGACGCGGCGCGAGCTGTTCGTCTTTGCGCTGATGGACGAGAAGCGGTTGATCTGCTGGATCTGGTCGCTGATGTTGTCGTAGGTGTAGTGGTTGAGCGGCCCGCGCATGTTGGCTACGCGCCCTTGCACGATGATCCTGTCATGCGGTTCCTCGCCGCCGCATTCGCCGAAATCCTTTCGGAAGAGGCGGAGTTTCATGTCCGGATACCAGTCGCCATGCCATATCCAGCGACCCAGGTAATGGACGAGGCGGGGGCAGTTGAAACCATGGATGTCATCCGGTATGGGCTTGGAGAACATCGTCTCGATCTCATCGCGGAGACTTGTCGAAACCTCCTCGTCGGCATCGACGAAGAGTATCCATGGGCACGACGCGCGTTCGGAGATGAGCTTCTTCTGGGCTATGTATCCGAGCCATTCGTGGCGGAACACATTGTCGGTGTACTTCTTGGCCACCTCGTATGTGCCGTCGGTGCTGAACGAGTCCATGACCAGGATCTCGTCGGCCCATGTCACGCTTCGCAGGCAACGCTCGATGTTGTCGATCTCGTTGCCGCAGATTATGCATACGGATATTCGCTGTGAGGGGGCGCGGTCTGACATGGCTTGTCGTCTTCCTGTGCCGGCGTATGGCTGGCGAGCGCTAGAAAGGACGCTGATGCTGGCGTTGCGTCTTGATGCGGGGCTCCTCAAGGGCCAGCGCATACCATTCGTCGCCGAGACCGGAGAGGTTGAAATGCTTGGGCTTGCCGTTCAGGAGAAGCTCGAGGTTCCGCTTGATTGTCTCGTTCTCCATCTTCTTGGTCGCCGCGTTGAGCGTGGCCACGGCCCCGTCCAGGTCGCCGTCCTGCACCTTCGTCCAGGCATGGAGGGCGTATAGGATCGCGCCCTGCCCGTAGCGCAGGCGCTTGGCGCACTTGCCGAAGAACTTCTCCATCTCGGCGCGCGATTTCTCGTCCTTCCCGCCGACGACATACATGCGCGCAAGGCGCATCGACATGGTCAGCGGCTCGAGGAACAGGCATTGGGGCATGAGCTTGTCGACCTCTGACCAGTTGCGGTCCTGGTAGTGGAGCTGCATGCGCATTGTCGCTATCTGCCGGCGGAGGAGGGGAACCCAGTTGAAATAGGGGTTGAAGGCTTCCGACTCGGCCAAAGCCTTCTCTATTAGCGCGTGCTGCATCTTCTGGAGTTCGATTTGCGCCTGCTTGGGGCTTCCCGGCGGGCGGAAGCGCCAGGCGTTGGTCTTCTCCTGCACTTGGCGCTGTCCGGATTGCAGGATGCCCTGGACACGGTCCATGAGCGCCTTGATGCGGTTCTTGAGCGACAGCCCGATGGCGGTGTTGACCGCGAAGAACAGGAGAAGGCCGAAGGCTATGGCCCAGCCAATGGCGGATGTATGCGTCGCCTTTAGCGATGCCGCCAATGCGACGCCCAGCGCCGCGCTTATGATCAGAGTGAACATGATGGGTTTCCGAAGTGTCCGAGTTTTGGGATGCCGCGTCCAGATCGTTTAGCGCGAAAGCCCCGCCACCGCGGCGCCGACGATCGGCGACTCGGGGACGCCGACGATGCGGTACGAGACTCCGCGAGGCTCCACGAGCAAACGCAGGGCGGACTCGACGTGGGAGCGGAACTCCACGCAGCGGGTCTTGTAGAAGGTCGAGCCGTCGGCGTTGACGCAGACGGGCGCGAGCGGGTTCTTCCCGCCGCCGCCGATAAGGATGCCGGCGGCGAGGTTGACGGCGGTAAGGGTCGCCGCACGCTTGTAGAGCGCCGCCGATACGGCCTGCGCGGCGATGCGGTCGCCGTCCGTCATCTCCGCCGTCGCGAAGGGACCGGGGGATGATAGGGGATCCTCGGTGAAGTCGTCGAGGTCCTTGTTCTCGAGCGTGGCCCATGAGGCAAGGGCCTTGGCGAACGGTGCGGAGAACAGCCCTTCGTCCGCCGCCGTTCTTAGGGCGACGAGGCCGAGCGATCCAAGATATCCGCCGGAGATCATCTTCTCGAACGGCGCCTTGCCCGGATCGATCGTCGTGGCGTGGAAGGCGAGGTCGATGTCTGTCTGCGGGGTCTTGTCGAACCCGGCTGACTCGGCGTTGATGATCATGGAGCCGGCGGCAAGACCGGGGACCTTGGTTATCGAGGCGTTGTCCGCGACGACGGCGATGTTCGTGCCCGTGCCGAGGATGAAGCCGACGTTGCCGTCGTAGCGCCTCTTGATGCCTTCGCCGAGACCGGCGAGGAGCGTCCCGACGGTGTCGTTGATCACGGTGATGCGCCCGTTGAAGCCCGGAAGCTTGTCGCGCAGGGCCTTGCCGACCCACATGCCGACGACCTGCGGGGCCTTGATCTGCTTGGTCCAGTGGAGAAGGCGTCCGTCGCATTCGGGGGAGATCTCGCATGCGTATGAGAAGCAGAAGCCGATGTCCTTCGCGAATGGGAGAAGCGGGCGCACGCTGGACGCGATCTGCTCGAAGAACTCGTCGGCCGAGACCTCGGTGTCGGTTCCGGGCATGTGGCTCTTCGAGAACCGCGATATCGCGGGCCGGCCATCGGCGTCGAATTCGACCACGCATGTGCGGAGGTTCGTGCCGCCGGCGTCGATGACGATGACCGGCTTGCCGACCGGGACATCGCGCCCGGTGGACACATACGACGGGATCATCGCGAGTGAACTGCCGATTCCGGCAAGGCCGTTGAGCATCTCGGAGAGGAACGCTTCCAGAAGCGCCGCCGGATCAATCGACTCCGGCATCAGGGCATGGCGTGAAATGAAGGACTCGATATCGCTTTTCATGGGTTCATTATACCAGACAGGCGCTCGAGGGCCGGGACTACGCCCCACATGTCGCGCATCGCGGTGTATTCCGCGATGGCGTCGGCGGAGCGCGGTCTTGCGCCAAGCGAGGCGCGGATCATGATGTTGCGGCTAGTCGCCTCGTGCGAGACGAACTCGACGACGCGCGTCCTGTAGCCGGCTATCCTCAGTATCTGTGCGCGGAAGGCGTCCGTGAGGATGTCGCAGAGTCTCTCGCGCAGTATTCCGTTGCGGAGCAACGCGCGCATGGGGCCGGTCTCGCCGATCTGCTTCTGGAGGTCGTGCTGGCAGCACGGCGCCGCCATGATGTGGCGCGCCCCTGATCGTATGCCGTGCGCGATCGCCATGTCCGTGGCCAGGTCGTACGCGTGAAGGCTGAGCACAAGGTCCGGCCTCGGTCCGTCCGCTGGGACGTTGGCCAGGTCCGCGCATTCGAACCGCACGTTGTCCGCGACGTCGAGCTGGGCGGCCATCGTAGAGGCCTCGTCCATGAGCGACTTGTTGCGGTCGATGCCGAGGACCTCGACCTTGAGCCCCTTGCATGAGGTCAGGTAGCAGTAGGCGGCTAGCGTAAGGTAGGCCCTGCCGCATCCGCAATCGACTATGCGGAACACTTTGCCATTGTCGGCGCCGGCCTCGTCCAGCAGCGTGTCGATCTCGCGGATGAACGCATTGATCTGGTCGTACTTCCCGCGCATCGACGCGCGGATGGCGCCTGTCCCGTCCGCGACATCCAGGACGCGGAGAAGGGGAGTGGCGTCGAATCTGCTCAGCGGAAGGTCCTTGGCCTTGTCATGCCCGGCCGGCGCGACGGACGAGGCCCCTGCAGTCGGTCTGCCACGCGAAAGAAGCGTACGCCCCTTTCGCGTGATCCGAACATGAAGATCGCCGGACGGGGATGTCAGATGGTACTCCCTGGCGCCCTCCGCCCCGAGCATGGACTCCAGCGCCGCCTCCGCCTCCTCGCCGGGAGCGAGGTTCCGCACGAAGACCTTTTTCCCGTCGAAACGCTCTTCCTGCCACGCCGTCGCGCCGCGAAGGAGCATAGGCTTGAGGCTTATGCGCGAAGGGCCAAGACCCTGGTGGCGCACCATGGTGAAGCGGACGCACTCCCGTTCGTCAAGGACCCTGCGCCTGAACTCGTCGGAGAGTTCCGCGCCGAGCGCGGTGCGCGACGCGCCTTCCGTTTTGGCGTCGTCTTCAGAATCCACGAGCGACCCCCATCCTGAACATGCTGTCCGCGCCAAACGACAAGTCGGAGAAAAACCGCCAGTCCTCGTATTCGTACCAGCCTCCGGCGGAAACCGCGATCGGCGTCGAACGCTCTGCGTCGAGTTTGATGGAGCTGTGACCGTAAGGTATCGACGCCGAGATGTCGAACTCGCTGATTGGCACCATCGATATGCCGGCCTTGGCGCCCCAGCCGTTCCCCGAATATGCGAGTTCGAGATCGATCCAAAGCGACAGTTCGGTGAATTCGGCGGTCGTCGTGCGGTTCTCGTAGCTCGACTTGACGTTTCCGACTATGTTCGTGTCCGACTCGCCTGATGACACGAGCGATGACGACTTGAGGTCGCCGCTGTCCCTGCGCAGCATGCCGCGTATCCCCGCCTTCGCCGACCAGCCGCCCTCTATCAGGAATGGCCGCATGTACCTTATGCCGATCGCCCAGCCTGTTCCATCATCCAGAGATGCGTTCACAAGCCCCGTGCCCCCTGAGCGTATGCCGTCGCCTTTGACGGACGGCGAGTATGAACCGCTCAGCCTCCATTCGCGCCAGTCTATCGCCGCGCCGACGGATATGCGCTTGATGTCCCCGTCCCCGGCGGACTTGGAATTGATCTTCCAGTCGGCAGGTTCATTGTCCACCGGGGCGAGCCATGCCGATGCCATCAGTATGTCCTCGGTCTTCGGGAGAAGCGGCAGATCCAATGGCGCGACCGAGCGTCTGGGTTGAGGTTCGGGGATCTCTATCATCTCCGGCATAGCCGGCGGCTGCTGCACGAATGAAGAGGCGCCGGATCCTGTCCGGCGTGTTCCGGCGCTGCGCTGCCCGGCAGCGGAGAGCGAGACCTTGTATGTCTTGCCGCCTATGACGCCGAGACGGCCCTCGATTATCTGTATAGGCCCCCATTCCACCCCTGATGAAAGCGACACGAACGAGATGCGCCCCTGCCATTGCGTCTTGATGCGGTAATCCGCGCCACCTATGGACGCCTTGGCGCCGTCCATGCGGGGGAACGGACCGTATGTGCGGAGGTCGCGTATGTCGGTAAGCGTGAATGAATCGTTTGCCGCGAATGCGCCGGCGGCTATGAAGGCCGCGGCCAGAACTGCCAGTCTTTTGCAAATCATGACATGCAATGATGCCAGAATCCGCGCCAAAGGTAAAGGCGTCATCTGGTAGAATCCCAGGCAAGGAGCAACGGACATGGATAATTCGACACGCTTTGCACCCCCATCGTGGATTTCGGGCGACACAAAGGACGCGGCCAAGGCCGCGCCATTCCTGGAGCGCAGGTTCGAACTCGCGGCGAAGCCGAAGGAGGTCTTCTTCGAGGTCGCCGTCGCCGGATGGCATGAGGTTTACGTCAACGGCGAACGGATCGGCGACGCCGTCCTCTCGCCCACCTTCAGCCAGCCTGACATGCGGGTCCACTCCATCCGCCACGACATCGCCGCCGCGCTCCGCGAGGGCGCGAACGAAATCGCCGTCCTCCTGGGCAACGGCGTCTTCAACAACGCCACGGACGACATCTGGGGCTTCGGCAAGGCCATCTGGAACGCCGCGCCGATGATCCGCGGCTCGCTCGTCGCGGACGGCAGGACGGTGCTCGTCACGGACGGATCATGGACGGCCTACGATTCGCCCATCGTCTTCAACGCCTTCCGTCTTGGCGAGACCTATGACGCCCGCATCGAGGGGACGCGCCCGAACGAGCGTCCGGCCAATGTCGAGAAATACTCCCCGCAGGGAGTCGTTTCGCCGGACATGGCCGTGCCGTGCCGCCCAGCCGAGGCGTTCGAGCCTGTCTCTGCGAATACCATGGCGGACGGCTCCACGGTCTATGACTTCGGCGCGAACATAGCGGGATGGTGCGAGTTCGAGGTCGAGGGCGAGGCCGGCGCGCGCATAACGGCGGAATACGACGAGAAGCTGAACGAGGACGGAACCCTGAAGCGGTCGGTTGGCGCCCTCATCAAGCCGCATCCGCTCCATGCCTTCCAAAGCGACGTCTATATCCTCGCCGGACGCGAGGGCGGCGAGAAATGGCACGCCCGCTTCGCCTACTACGGCTTCCGCTACGCGCAGGTCTGGACGGAGGGGAAGGTCCGCATCCGCGCCATCCGCTCCCGCTTCGTCCATTCGGACTTCGTCCGCGCCGGTACGCTCGAGACCTCCGATCCCGACTTTTCGCGCCTCCAGAACGCGACGATGCGCTCCTACCTCTCGAACTTCGTCGGCATCCCGACGGACTGCCCCCACCGCGAGAAGAACGGCTGGACGGGCGACGCGCAGCTCGCGATGGAGACCGGCCTCTGGAACTTCGACGCCCGCAGGTCCTACGAGAACTTCCTTGAGATACTGCTTGACGCCCAGGCGCCGAACGGCGCGGTGCCGTGCATAGCGCCACGCTCGTCCATCGCCGGCTTCGGGTGGGGTTCCGGCCCGGCGTGGGACGCGATCCTCTTCGAGATTCCATGGCAACTGCTCCGGTTCTACGGCGACGACGCGCCGGCTCGCCGCGCCTGGCCCGCCATGAAGCGCTACCTCGAATTCATCGGGACGAAGGAGGACGCCGACGGACTGGTCGATTACGGCTTGGGAGACTGGTGCGCCCCGAAGAGCGCGCCTGTCGCGTCGACGCGCCTCACTGACAGCGCCTACTGCTACAGCTTCAACCGCCGCGCCGCATTCTGGGCGCGTCGCTTCGGCGAGGAGCCTGAGGCCGTTCGCTTCGGGGCCAAGGCGGAGGCGATCAAGGCGGCCTTCAACAAGGCCTTCTACAAGGGCGACGGCATCTACGCCGACGGAGGACCGACGGTCCTTGCCGCGCCGCTCTACTTCAAGGGCCTGTGCGCGGACGGCGAGGAGAAGGCCGTGGCCGAGGCGCTCGTCCGCCGCGTGAGGGCGGACGGCCACACATGCCAGTTCGGCATCTTCGGCTCAAAGTGGGTGGCGCGCGCCTTGGCCGACCACGGCTATGCGGACGACGCCTGGCTCCTGTTCACTCAGAAGGGGCAACCCGGCTTCATCTGGCCGCTCGACCACGGCGCAGAGTCGCTTTGGGAGGATTTCTTCGGCGATAACTCGCGGAACCACATCATGTTCGGCGATCTCTCGGCATGGGCATATGAGTACGCTGCCGGCATAGTCGCGCCGACGGTGGAGAACCCGGGGTTCCGGCGCATCATCCTGCGCCCGCACTACTTGAAGGGGGTCGCGTCGTTCGCCGCGCGTCACACGACGCCGTTCGGCGATGTGTCCGTCTCATGGCGCCGCGAAGGCGATGGCGTCAAGTTCGAATACTCGGTTCCCAATGGCGTCGAGGTGGAGGTCTGCGCCGGGTAGTCCTGATGGACGGGGCAGGGGAAAGGACGCTCATCCACCGCGGAGGCCCGTGCAACGCACGGGTCTTCCGCGTCGCGGACGCGGATGGTTCGGAGCACATCGAGAAGGACTTCTCGGAGTGCCCGTGGATCGTCCGCAACACCATAGGTCGGTTCCTTACCTGGCGGGAGTGCTGGATCCTGCGCCACCTCGGCGGGACAGGCATGGTTCCCGGCGGGGTGCGCATGGTCTCCGCGTTCTGCATCCGCGAGGACTTCTGCAAGGGCCGCATGCTCCAGGAGTACAGGCTGGAAGCCCTTGAAGGCAAGACCGGGACGCTGCCTCGCTCATTCTTCGAGGCGCTTGAGGAGGGTGTGGCGAAGTGTCACCGCATGCGCTTCGTCCACCTAGACCTTCACAACGCCCGCAACATCATAGTCACCCAAGACAACCGTCCGATCCTTCTTGACTGGCAGTCCACCCTGCCGACCTTCCTCGCGATACCGCCGCTTCGCCGGGCCTTGGAGCGGATAGACCTCGCTGGGGTGTACAAGTTCTGGGACATCATCCGCCCCGGCGAACTCCCGCCGGAGAAGCAACGCCTACTTAGGCGTTCGCGCTTCTTCCGGAGATTCTTCTGGATACCGGCCCTCCACCGCCCCGAATGCGAGAGAGGCGGTGGCGATGCCCCAAAATGTCCATAAATGTCCACAAGTGTCCATAAATCAAAATTGAATTTGTGTCCACTTGTGGGCAATTGAGGTTTATGGACAATTAGAGCGTCTTAAGTAATGTATGGACACAGAGAGCGCATATGCCGCAAGAATGGGCGCTCTGCACGAAACACAAAACCCTTTGTCGCGCTAGACGACATCCCGGCGGAAAGTGTTCGTGACGCCGGCGTACTTCACGACGAGCCGCCAGGAGATGCGGGGCGAGCATACGGCATCGCGCACACATGAGACGGCCAGGCCAATCCCGACAATCGGGAAGACGAGAACGAAGAACTTGTCGAATGTCCAGTAGTCCCAAAAAGGATGAAAACCGTTATGACGATTTTGAACGCCAGCGGCATCAACCGGCCGGCGCCCTTGCGTCTTGCACCGGACGACGACCGCCCGGATTTGAAATCGGCCGGCATCGTTGTCTTGGCGGCTAGGCCTTCGCCAGTTCCTGCGCAATGCGGTCGTTGGCGGCGGCCACCTTCTCGGCGAGGCGGCGCTTGTGGTCGGCGAGCTTCGCGGCGAGCCCTTCGTCCGAAATGGCCAGTATCTGCACGGCGAAGAGCGCCGCGTTGACGGGGCCGGCGGAACCGAGCGCTAGAGTCGCCACCGGTATGCCGGACGGCATCTGGAGCGTCGCCAGAAGCGCGTCGACGCCGTTGAGAGCGCCGCCGGCAACCGGTATGCCGAGGACGGGCAGGGTGGTGTGGGCGGCGAGGATGCCGCCGAGATGCGCCGCGCCGCCGGCCGCCGCGATGACGACCTTAAGGCCGCGCGAAGCGGCGGTCTTGGCGTACTCCGCCGCGAGTTCCGGCGTGCGGTGCGCGGAGATGACGCGCACCTCCGCCTCGACGCCGAAGTCCTTCAGCGTATCGTAAGCCTTCTTCACGAGCGGCCAGTCGGAGTCGCTCCCCATCACTATGCCTACAGTCATTTTCCGTTCCTTCCTCGCGTCAATTCTATCAGTTAGCCCAGGTGCCGGCGTGTTTCACTTCGGGGCGTTGACGAGGGCGAGCGTGCCGTGGTAGAGGAAGGCCCCGTAGCCGATCGTGAAGACGAGGTCGCCGTAGAGCGCGTGTTCGAGGTTTGCGAGCAGAAGGCTTCCGGTCTTCTCGTATGTCCGCCAGAAGAGTATGCCGCCGATGAATGTGAGCAGCAGCGCCCAGACATTAAGGAAGAAGACATGGCAGAACGCGAAGCAGGCCGCCGCGACGAGCGTCCGCACCGCCGGATGCGGGAAGAGCGCCGCATACCTCTCGCGGAAGAAGGCCCGGTAGATGACGCCCTGCGGGATGACGGACAGCACCGGGTAGGCGAACATCACGGCGATCCAGAACTTCGGATGCGACGATACGAACGAGAAGAGCCAATCTGGGTGGATGCCGTGCAGAAGCGCCACCATCGCCAGCGCGGCGGGTAGGGCGCGGGCCAGCGTGACGGCCAGCCGCCGCTCCGTGATGGCGGTTTTGCCGACGCCCAGGACGGCGAGGGGCGTGTAGCCGCGCTGGCGGACCAGCCAGACCGCGATCGGCGCCATCGCCAGCCACAGCACGGGGATTACGGGGAATGTGCGCAGATGCAGCCGCGCCAGCGTGAGCAACGCCGGAAGCGCGATGTATAGCGCCGCCAGTTCAGCGAAGAGCCATGCCCGGCGTTTCCCCATCATGCCGGCAGTTGCCCTGGTAGGACCAGCTTTTCCTTGGCGGGGAAGGTCGCCTCGTATGTCGCGAAGTCCTCGGGGTTCTCGAACGCGACGAAGTAGCCCTTGGGCGGCGTGTAGGTGCCTTCGATGCCGTGCAGGTAGCCAGGGATGAGTTCCCGTGCAAGGAAGTATGGGACCTCGGACTCCGGCGGTTCGTCGTGGTAGTGGATCTTCAGCTTGCTGGCCAGATCGAAGCCGGCGTGTCCGTAGAAGGCGATGTTGCCCTCCATGGAGAGGAAGCCTACGCCGATGTCGCGCGCCTTTTCAAGCGCATGGTTCAGGAGCTTCAATCCGTAGCCTTTGCGCTTGAAGTCGGGATGTATGTTCATTTGTCGCTCGTCTTAGCGGTCTCGTCGATCAGGACTTCTCCCGGCGGCATCAAGGGGATCAGTTCGGCTCGTGCGGCCGCGAGGGTGAAGCACATCATGCGCTTGCCGGGCGTCTTGTCGTATATCTTGCGCAGGCCGGGCATCGCATTGAGGAAGACCTCCTCAAGACGCTCGCGCTCCGCGCCTTCGGCGAAGACGGCCCGCCCGGTCCAGCGCAGCCAATGGCCGCCGTCTGGCTGAAGGGCGACGACCTCGCACTTCGGATTCGCGGAAAGCTGGCGATATACATCCTTGAACTCTCCCACGCCGAGCCACACCTTGCCGTCCACGACGTGATGCGCGCCAAGCGGGCGGAGTTTCGGCTGGTCGCCATCGACCGTGGCGAGGAAGAACGCCTTCGAGGCGGTGAGCAGGTCGTCGATCTTCTGCATGGCTGTTTTCTCCTGTTGCGCCGCGGCTGCTGGCGCGGCGGGGGTTTGGGCGAGTGCGGTCGCGCAGGCCAGCGCGGCTACGAGACATGTTATGTACTTCATGTCATGATTATACCAGATAGGCTTATCCACCAGTTTTTCCTAACTGGTCGCTCACCACCGACGATCATGGACGTTTTATGGGCGAGGCTTCCGCGGCTTCACGAACTCGAACTGCTCGGAAATCGAGCTTCGGACGGTCCCTTACCGCAACGCGGCCTTCTTCCTGATGATCAGGTAGCACCCGCTCTACGTGTGCATGTACATCCGGCTTGGCTTCTCCTCGCCGACTCCCTGCGCCATGCAGAGGAATTTCCAGCCATATTCGGTCTTGCGGTCAAGATAGGCCGTCATGCATTCGAGATAGGCCTCTGTCGGCACATGCCACTTGTCGTGGAACCAGGTCACGGCGGCATGCATCGTCTCCGGCCTTTCCCGGAGCGAGACGAAGGCGAGCCGTGCGCAATCAGGCGTCCCGCCGTCCGATTCGCCTCCTTGACCCTCCAACGCTTGTTCCAGCTTGTCGTTCACTTGATACCCCTCAGTTTTTCGCGGATCGACACATAGCCCGATTCCGTGATTACGAGGTGGTCGATCAGTGGAACGCCCAGGTCTTTCGAGAGCGACATCAGCGCGCGCGTGGTCTCGATGTCGCCCTCGGAAGGCGTGGGGTCGCCGTTCGGGTGGTTGTGGGCGACGACGATGCAGTGCGCGTTCCACCTTATGGCCTCGCGGAAGACATCGCGCGGCA
>JAFSZJ010000029.1 GCA_017458965.1 Kiritimatiellia bacterium
CTATCCCGGACAATCAAGCGAATGCTGCCTCGCCCGCATAAAACCTGCCCTTGGCCGACATGGGTGGTACCCATCGGACAAATTATGGGGGATAAGCCTGTTTGTGCTCGTCACTGATTGCGTGACGGAGATAATTGGTAGAATCCCCGCATGGGTTCGAACCGAAGGCAGTCTTTTTGTTTGATGGCGCTGGCGATGGCTTGCATGTCGTCCGCCGCAATCGCATCGGGAGCGGATGTCACCGGCATGGTCGCGTCCTTCGCGGCTTCGAACACGCCTTCGCGTCTTGAATGCGCGATAGTGCTTCCCGAAGGCGCACCGCAGTCTAAGGCGCTTCTGTCCGTGACGGACAGGGATGGCCTTTGGTTCCAGCAGCTTTCAGAAAGCATGCTTCGCCTCGGCACGAACCACGTATCCTTTGCGCTCCTTGGCGAGGATGCAGGTCGTTGGGAGGCATACGGCCATGGCGGGTCATGGAACAGACGGACGCTGGTATCCCCGAAAGCCGTTGAGATCCGCGTGTTCGCATCCCATGGCGACGGGGGCGAGGTCGGGTTCGACCTCGCATCCCTTGAGATTGTGGAACGCGCGCATGAGCCGCCGGTCCCATACGACATCAGGCCAGGTTCCAGCGAGGTCAGAACGTTCGACCTTTTCGAGGTGAGGTTCCGCCTCCCGGACGCATACGCGAACCCGTTCGACCCCGACGAGATCGCCGTGGACGCAATCGTCGCCGAGGAATGGGATGGCGGCGGCACGGTATCAATCCCGTGCTTCTACACGCAGGACTTCAAGGTGCTGACAAACGACCTGTCCGATGTCACGTTGCCGTGCGGGCGTCCTGAATGGGCGCTTCGCCACTCGCCGCTGAACCCTGGACGCCACTCCTGCAGGATCGTGGCCCGCGACGCGACAGGCGTCTGCACCTCCTCGCCGGTCTTCTTCGATGCTTTGCCGGGTGACCCGGCCAGAGGCTATGTCCGCGTCAGGGGATCGGATCCCAGACGCCTTGAGGTGGGGGGCAGGGTGATGTTCCCGGTCGGCCACAACATACGTTCGCCGTTCGACACGCGCATGGACGACCAGTTCCCATGGCGCCTGCGCCGCCGCGAGAGCTTCCTGGTCTATAGTCGCTACTTCGCGGACATGGCCGCAGCCGGCGAGGATCTGGCCGAAGTCTGGATGTGCCAATGGTCGCTGGGCCTTGAATGGGCGGAGGGAACGCCGCGATACCACGGCGTCGGCGATTACAACCTCGACAACGCATGGCAGCTGGACCAGGTCCTTGGCATGGCGCGCGCGAATGGTGTGCGCGTGAACCTCGTCCTCAACAACCACGGACGGGCCGGACTTGGCTACGACGCCGAATGGCAGGGATCACCCTACAACGTGGCCAACGGCGGCCGGTTGCCGGAGGACGAACCGCTCAAGTTCTTCTCGGACGAATGGGCCATGAAGATGCAGGAACGCATCCTGCGGTATACCGTGGCAAGGTGGGGATGGAATCCGACGATCTTCGCATGGGAGCTGTGGAGCGAACTGGATCTTTGCGGGAAGATGAACGCGAACGCCCACAAGGACCCGCGTGTCGTCAAATGGCACAAGCGCATGGCCGGGTATCTGAAGGGGATTGATCTGCGCCGCCACCTCGTCTCCACGCACATATCTTCGGACTACCGAGCTGTCGGCAAGGAGCTGACCTCCCTCGACGAACTTGACCTTTGCTGCGTGGACGCCTACCACTTCAACCCCTCCCCGATGCACATCTTCCGTCTTCTCGCCCATACTGCGCGCGATCTGGCCGTGTACCGCAAGCCGGTCCTCGTCACCGAGTTCGGCGGCTCATCCATGGGCGGCGGGCTGAGCCATCTGCGATGCGAGCTTCATGCCGCCCTGTGGGCGTCGTCCTGCACGACCCTCGCCGCGACGCCCCTCTTCTGGTGGTGGGGGCTTGTCGAGGAGGAGGGACTGTACCCCGAATACACCGCCATACGCGCCTTCACGGACGAAGTCCCGTACGACGACCCAGCCTTGAACATGACGCAGCTTGTCATCGACGGTCCGGAAGGAGCGGCGAAGCTCAACTCTCTGTCGATGTCGAGCGGCACCAACCTCTGCGCATGGGTCTGCTCGGATGATCTTTTCATCAAGTACATCGCAGGTGAGAACGGGGCGTCCACGAATGCGGGCCGCAATGTCGTCTGGACGCCTGTCACGAACGGCACCTACCGCGTGTCCTTCTGCTCGACAGAGACTGGCCGCCCGGTCCTCCAGCGCGACTTCCGCGCATCCGACGGCACGCTTCGCTTCCCGATCCCGCCATTCGTCGGTGACATCGGCATCCGCGCGAAGCTTCTGCCGTGAAGCTATTCCTGCAACCGCAGCGCGAAGAGCGCCTTGCGCCAGGGGAATGAAACCTCATGCCCTGCTATGCGGGCTGTCATGACGTCGCCGTCAGCGACGAGCAGCACGCAACGAGATCCATCCGCTAGTCTTGGACCTAACGCGATGCCCTCGTAGTTCGAACGGTCGAACGAACCTGCCCATATCAGATGCTTGCCGAGTGTTTTCCCGGGCTTGGCGGATGAAGTGTCGACAAGATGGATGGAAATGGTTATGAGCTTTGCGCTGCCATCTTCTTCGGCAATCAGCCCGCATGAGCGCTCGAGAACGAGTAGCCGTCCGCAGCCCAAAGACGCTATGTCCGCGACCCCGGTGAATGGCGTGTGGCGGTTCAGCCCCGGTATCGCTTTGCCGACCGGATGGTCGAGCGCGTAGAACCACCACGAGCCAGCATCAGCTTTCGTTGTGATCGGAGGAAATGCCGCTATGCGGACAAGCGAGGAGTTCGTAGCGGACGAAACCGGCCCGTCGCAGCGGAGCGCGTCCTCATTCGCAGCCCAGAGAACCACGCCTCCATCCCCGGTCTCCAGATCGAGGGCCTCAAGCGACTTGTTTCCGCGCACCTGTTTGAAGAACTCGGGGAAAAGGATTTCCTGCGGCTCACCCTCCTCACGAAGCAAGAGGACCTTCGGACCGGATTCGTCCGAGACATACAGGATCCCGTTTGATGGGTCGTAGGCTATCCCCTCCGCGTCGGCAAGGCCCGGCACGGTCCGCACGCCCGTAAAAACGCAGTTCGTGATTGCACCGGTATCGGAGTCGATTTCTATCCGCGCGAAATGGATGCGACCTCCCGAATCCTCGGCCATCGCGTAGCGGTCGTCGCCCATCCATGTGATGGCGGACAGTCCTTCCGGCGCGTCGTCCGCCAGGGCGAATTCACCGATCGGCTCCAGCGTGGGTAGGGGCAGGCGCGTCGCGCACCCGGCGAGCAGCGCCAGCGCGACCAATGGCAACGCCTTTACCACGACGCCCTCGCGTAGCAGCCGCTTGGGACGGGGCGGACTCCGTCCGCGCCTTCGAGGAGCATTTCGCCGGAATCGACGGATGGCGAAAGGTCGCCGAACGCATCCAAGAGCATGTTCGAGAGAACTCGCGGCGTCACCCCGGGAGTGTGCGCGCTCAGCAGGACGAATGACGGCTGCGTTGAAAGCACGTCGCGGCACATCGAGAGCGTCCGACCGAGGTCTCGTTCGATCTTGTACACCTCGCCTTTGGCGCCTCGTCCGAACGATGGCGGGTCGAGGACGATGCCGTCGTATCGGCGTCCTCGTCTCGCCTCGCGGCCAAGGAACTTGTGGGCGTCGTCGCATATCCAGCGTATCGGCGCCTCCTGGAGTTCATTGAGCGCAGCGTTCGCCCGCGCCCAATCGACCATGCCCTGCGAAGCGTCGAGGTGGCAGACCTCCGCCCCGCCATGGGCGGCCGCGAGGGTCGAGCCGCCGGAGTAGGCGAAGAGGTTGAGGACGGCAATGCGTCTTCCGGCGTGGCGGACGCGCTCGCCGATCCACCGCCACTGCGCACGCTGTTCCGGGAAGACGCCGAGATGTCCGAAATCGGTGCCTGAAAGGCGAAGCCGGATCGCGTCGATCTCAACCGTCCATTCCTTCGGAAGCCGGTCGCGCCCATGCCAGTTCAGGCCGCCCTCGCGGTCGAAGGAGGCGTCGGCCTTGCGCCATTCCTCCTCGGGGAGCGAAGGACGCCAAATCGCCTGCGAGCATGGTCGAGCAAGGAGAAGGTGGCCGAAGCGTTCAAGCTTCCGTCCGTCGCCGCTGTCTATCAAAGCGTATCCAGACATGTCGTTTGTCGTAATCTGAGTGGGGTAGGGGATGCGCCCCTCCAATCGAAGTGGAACCATTCTCCCCGATTATCCATCGCAAATCAAGCGCCGACATAAGGGAGTTGGGTGGTTGAAACGGTTAAAAAGATGTTAAAGAGATCAAAAAGGTTAAAGAGTTCAGGTTGCGCCTCCATGTTAAAAACCGCTGTCTCTGCCGCGCAACGGAGCTTTGCTTTCGCTACAGGGAGTTTGGGAGTTCAGGAGAAATTCTCCAAGCCTCCTAGGAGCCGCCGGCAGGCAGGGTTGGTTGGGTAGTTTGGAGGTGCGGCGTCTCGCCGCGCACGATGGCCTTCCCCGCCGCGAAATCCCGATAAAGGCGGCGCATCCGCCGTCCGATATCCCGATAACCCGATACGTCGCCGCTAGCGGCGGCACATTGCGCGGCAAGATGCCGCACCTCCATGGACGCACCGCCCCCTGGAACCTTTCAGAGGATGCCGATATCGGTGCGAAGGGTGTATAATCTAACCAGTATCCATGCCAGTGGCATTGCCGGATTATGGCATGCGGCTGACGGAACCGAAAGCACAAGGAGAAGCTCATGAGGACAGGCAGGATTTTGAACGCTACGGTCATTACGCCGGGCTATCGCTTCGATGGCGCGAGCGTGATCATCGAGGACGACTCCATATTGGAGGTGCTGCCTGCCGGTTCACCGATCCCCCAGACGGATTGGACCTACGACGCCGAGGGGCGCTATGTCCTTCCGGGATTCTTCGACATCCACGCGCATGGTGCTGTCGGCTACGAGATCACCGATGATGTCCCCGAGTCGGTGCCGGCCGTCTGCAAGGCAAAGCTGGAGGAAGGCGTCACGAGCTATTTCCCGACGACCCTAACGCTTGCGCCGGAGATGCTCGAGAACACGATGCGCCGCGTGGCGAAGTACCGCGAGGCCGAAGAGTTCTGCCGGACTCCCGGCGTCCATCTGGAAGGTCCGTTCATCAATCCGTCGAGCCTTGGAGCCCAAAATCCGGCGTACGTCCGCAAGGCCGACATCGCGGAGGTGCTGCATCTCGCTTCGATCGCCCCGGTCTCGGAGATGACCTACGCTGTCGAGATGGAGGGCGGCGCGGACTTCACGCGCCAGCTTCTCGAAAACGGCATTGTCGCGTCCTGCGGCCACAGCAAGGCCAAGTACGCCGACTTCCTCGCCGGCTATGGCAAGGGGCTTCGCCACCTCACCCACTTCTGCAACCAGATGTCGCCTCTCCACCACCGCGACATCGGCCTTGTCGGCGCGGGGCTTCTCCATGGCGACGTGCGGCTTGAACTCATCTGCGACAAGGTCCATGTCTCGCCGGCGATGATCAAGCTCGTCTTCGAGACGAAGCCGATCGAGTCGATCCTGCTCATCACGGACTCGATGCGCGCGTCGCATCTGCCTGATGGGCCGTCCTCCATCGGCGGACTCGACGTGATCGTCAAGAACGGCGAGGCGCGCCTCGCCAAGGACGGGGCTCTCGCCGGCTCGATGCTGCGCATGAACCAGGCGCTTCGCAACGTCGTCGAGGTCACCGGCCGCCGGATCGAGGAAGTCGTGCAGACGACCGCGTGGAACCAGGCGGACGAGCTCGGACTCGGCGACGTGTACGGATGCATCGAGTCTGGCTTCGTGGCGGACATCGCCGTGCTCGACAAGGAGACATTCGACGTCGCGGCGGTCTTCGTCGGCGGCGAGAAGCGGATCTAGCGCCTCCAATCGGACGACACCGCGCCCGCAACGGTACCCAGAGGCCAATGACGACCGACCACATACGCAACTTCTGCATCATCGCCCACATCGACCACGGCAAGACGACCCTCTCCGACAGGATCCTCGAGCTGACGAAGGCGATCGACCCGCGCCAGCTTCGCGAG
>JAFSZJ010000030.1 GCA_017458965.1 Kiritimatiellia bacterium
ACGAGGCGCGCCAGTCGCCGCAGTCATAGTAGTACTGAGTGCGGAACCAGTCGGTGATGATCCAGTTGACGCGGATGATCTCGCCGAGTTCGCCGGACTTGAGGATTTCGCGCAGCTTGATGTAGTGCGGGTCGGTGCGCTGGTTGAACATCGCGGCGAAGACGAGCTTCGGATTGCGCTTGTGCGCGGCGATGAGCTTCTCGGCGTCGGCCTTGTGGACGGAGATCGGCTTCTCGGAGAGCGTGTGGATGCCGTGGTCGAGCGCGTCGACGCCGATGGTGGTGTGGAAGTAGTGCGGCGTGGCGATCATGACGGCGTCGACAAGCCCGGAGCGGATGAGCGCGCGGCTGTCCGTGAACTTGGCGTATTCGTCGCCGAACTTCTCCATCTTGCGCGGGTCGATATCGCAGATGGCCGTGACGCGTGCACGCTTGATTGGCGTGTCCTTGAAGCGCCGGACGTGGGGAGCGCCCATGTTCCCGAGTCCGATGACGCCTACTCTGACTTCGTTGAGTTTTTTCATAGTGGATATATTCTACCCGCTTTCCGACGCGGTGCAAACAAATTTCGGCACCATATCTGCTACAATCAGAAGCAGAGGAAAGGGAAAACGACCATGGACGGGATGCCCGAGGATACGGCCATAGACCTATCGGTAGCGGTTGCGCTTTACAACGAGGAGGAGTCGATCCCGCCGCTTTGCGAAGCGCTTGACAAGGTGCTGTCGAAGATGGGCAGGACCTACGAGATCATCCTCGTCGACGACGGCTCGAAGGACGGGACATGGAAGGCCCTCTGCGACCAGGCCGACAAGTACAAGGGACTGAAGCTCATCCGATTCCGCCGGAACTTCGGCCAGACCGCCGCCCTCGCCGCAGGCTTCGACTTCGCTCGCGGCAGGATCGTAGTGACGATGGACGGCGACCTCCAGAACGACCCCGCCGACATCCCCGCCATGCTCGAGCTGATGGACAAGGAGGACGCCGATGTCGTGAGCGGCTGGCGCAAGGACCGCAAGGACTCGAAGATACGGACCCTTCCGTCGCAGATCTTCAACAACTTCATCCAGAGCTACCTGAAGCTGCCAATCCACGACAACGGCTGCTCGCTCAAGGCGTACCGCCGCGAAGTCGTCAAGGGCTTCCACATATACGGCGAGATGCACCGCTTCGTCGTGGCGCACGCCAAATGGGTCGGCGCGAAGATCGTCGAGATGCCGGTCCACCACCACGCCCGCGAGTTCGGGACGTCGAAGTACGGGGCCCTCTTCGGGCTGGCCAAGATCCCGCGCGTCGTTCTGGACTGCATAACGATGCGCTTCATGCTCAAGTACAGCGCCAAGCCTATGCACCTCTTCGGAAAGATAGGCGGATGGTGCCTGCTTGTCGGTGCCTTGATGCTGGGCCTTGTCGGCGTCGAATGGGTCTCATCCCTCTTCGGTTGCGGCCCTTGGTTCGGCGGGGAATCCGCGACGCTGCTTGTGAAGCGTCCGTTCTGGGTGATCGCGCCGTTCATGTTCCTTGGCTTCTCGCTCCAGTTCTTCATCATGGGACTTAACGCCGAGCTGAACACCCGCACGTACTACGAGTCGCAGCGAAAGCCCGTCTACAACGTACGCGAGACGAGGGGCTGACAGGCGACCCCGCACTTCGCACATGCGCTACGCCATCGTATCGGACCTTCACTCCAACCTGCCGGCATGGAACGCCGTGCTGGCGGACATAGCCGCGCTGAAGGTCCGGAGGATCATCTGCCTCGGCGACGTCGTGGGCTACGGCCCCCAGCCGGCGGAGGTCCTTGAGTCCGCGTACCGCCACATCGACTACTTCGTCATGGGAAACCATGACGCCGTCGTGGCCGGCAGCATGTCCGACGACGTCTTCAACGAGCATGCGCGGGAGATGATCCGGTGGACGCAGAGGCGCCTGTCGTCCAAGGCCCGCGCCTTCCTCGCGTCGAGGCCGCTTGTCCTTGATGGGGCGGGCTTCGTATGCTGCCACGGGTCGCTCGACCATCCGCAGGCCTTCAACTATGTCGAGTCACCCCAGGAGGCCCTAGACACCTGGAGCGCCACCGGTGAGCCTATGGTCTTCATAGGCCATACCCATGTCCCGGCCATCTTCGTTCTTGGCGAAAGCGGCACCCCCCATGTCCTGCCGCCGCGCGACTTCATGATGGAGGGGGGAAAGCGCTACATCGTCAATGTCGGGTCGGTGGGGGATCCCCGCGACTCAGACCCTCGCGCCTCATACTGCATCTTCGACGACGCCACGCGCGTAGTGTCCTTCCGCCGGGTCGCCTTCGACTACGACACGCTCCGCTCCGCCACCAGCGACGCCGGACTCGACACGTCCGCGGTCCTGCTTCTTGGCAAGGACCCGCTCTCGTCCCGCGCCACCGTCCGAGAGGCGCTCGACTTCTCGCCGCCCACCGACGAGAACTCCATGGCCATGGCCGAGGTGTCCTCCGCCGCGATAGGTTCGCTGCGGCGTTCCAACGCATGGCTTCGTCTTGGCATATCGGCGTCGCTTGTCGCCCTTTCGGCCGCGATCGGCGTCGCGTCGGCCTTCTGGCGTCATGACGCCGCCACGCGCTCGGCGTCGTTCCCGCCCGACCCGCTGCCAAGACGCATCGCCTACTCGTGGATGGATACGGAAGGAAACCTCGTCCGCGACTTTCGGCCCCCGGGACCGAAGGCGCCGAAGGAGTCGGTCCACGGTTGGAGGTATGTCCTGGAAAGCCCAGGCGATCAGAGCGTCTCGCTCTCCCTAGATCCGGACACGGCGCGCCACATCCTCGTCGTATCGAACACAGGTCGCCACTCATTCATGCTAGAGGCTCAGGAATGGGAGCTTGGCGGTCATGCTTCCGGCCGCGTCCAGGCCATGATCAAGGCTTTACGCGAGGAGGATTTCCGCGGGAAGGCCACGCTGTCCGTCATCGCGAACCGCGGACTCCCGGACGAGACGATCCTCATATCCGTCCCGCTTGCCATGAAGAAGCAGCACGAGTGGACCTTGCGCAAGCGCATGACGGACAAGTACGACAACGCCCTGCGCATCGGCTCCGGAACGCAATCACTGACATTCCGAATCGAAGCCGACTTCTCCGGGACCCTTTGCCTAGCCGAGCCCGCGCTCCTGATAAAGCGGGAATAGGGGTGGCTAGCCGCCGGGGGCGCAGCTGCGCTACGCAGATAATAGATAAAAGCGCAGCTGCGCTGCGCAGATAATAGATAGTAGATAGTAGATAACAGATAATAGGTATAGTGGTGAGCCGCTTGCGGCGAACTCAGAAACCCGGAACCAGAAACCCGGAACTAGAAACCCGGAACCCAGAACCAGAAACCCGGAACCCGGAACCCAGAACCAGAAACCCGGAACCCAGAACCAGAAACTTGGAACTAGAAACCAGAAACCCGTCAAGGCGCGTGCGCTGCTCCTTGAGGTTTTTTGCGATGGGATTTACGGACTCTGCCAGACATGCGACGCATGTCTGGTCAGCATCGTTTTTAGCGGCTTAGAATGGCGATGTCAGCCCACGAAGGCGCCGTTGGCGCGGAGGCGCTCGCGTAGTACGGAGGCGTCCACATCCGCAGGCGCGACGCCCGTCTCGTGTGCGAGCACGGCGGCGGTGCCGGCGGCCTCGCCTAGGCAGATGCAGATCGGCATGATGCGCACCGAGGCCTGGGCCTCGTGCGTGGCGCCAATCGAACGGCCCGCGACAAGCAGGTTGTCGAGGTTCTTCGGCAGGAGGCAGCGGTATGGGATCGTGTAATAGACCCCGGCCGGGAAGTAGTAGTGGCTCGTCCCCGATCCGTCGGGCGAATGGATGTCGATGTCGTAGTTGCCGGCGGCTATGCCGTCGTCGAAATGCGTGCCGGCGATCAGTTCCTCCTGCGTAAGGACATGTCGCGCCTCGATCATCCGGCTCTCGCGGACGCCGATGGACGGCGCGGTGGAAGCGAGGGCCGCGTCCTTGAAGGCGGCGAAGTTGGTCTTGAGGAAGTTGAACATCTCTACGACCTGCTCGCGTGCGATCGCCTCGGCCTCGGAGACCGAGAAGGCGTCGGTCGGGTTGTGCTTGATGACGCGCGTAGTGTTGAAGTGCATTACGCCCGGGAGCTTCGTCGGGAAGACGAGGACGTTCTCGCGGGGGTTCTTGATCTTGCCCTCTGCCTGAAGCTTCTTGTATAGGGCGTTGATCTCGCCGTGGGCGCGCCATGCCGCATCCACATCTATGTTGCAGATGCGGAAGCAGAGCGTCATCGGCTGGCAGAGCGAGTCGGATGCGCGGCCCAGCTGGAACGGCACACCCGCGAACGCGGCCAGGGTCGCGTCGCCTGTCGCGTCGATCACGGTGTCGGCCTCGAACGAGAGGACGCCGCCGACGGTCGCCACGGCGACGGCCTTGACGAAACGCCCTTCGGTCTTCACGCCGCAGAGCGTGGCGTGGAAGAGCACCTTGACGCCGGCCTCGGCCATTTTGCGGTCGAGAATGACCTTGAGGCTCTCCTCATGGAACGTTGCTGAGGGGTTCGGCCGGGAGTAGATGCCTTCCTCGTCAAGCGCCTTCGCGAATTCGAGGTACATGCCCTGGCTAAGATGAAGGTTTTTCACGCCGCCATTGCCATCGGGGACTTTCGTCACATCGGGCATGAACGGGTTGACGAGACAGTTCACTGCCGAGCCGCCAAGCGCGCCGGCGGCCTCGATGAGAAGTACCTTTAGACCACCTCTCGCGCCCGCAAGGGCCGCCGCGCAACCGGCCTGCCCTCCGCCTACGACGACCAGATCATATTTGCCGCAGCTTGTCGGCCTGATAGCGAAGTCCTGCATATCCATAATGCTCCTTGTGAATGATGATAGCGCATTCCCTGCTCATATGCCATTTAAAACAGTCCTATCGCCACGACTGACTTGTCGGCCATGAGCCGTTCTGAACTGCTCCCTTGCATTCCGTCCGCCTTTTTCGTAGAATACTCGCATGGATTTCACCGGAAAAGTCGCCATCGTCACCGGGGCCGGGAGCGGCATCGGCAAGGCGATAGCCATTGACCTCGCGTCCCGAGGGTGCGATGTGGCTGTGTGCGGCCGCCGTCTGGAGCCGGTTCAGGAGACCGCCGCCGACATAGCGGCCGCAGGTCGCAAGTCGATGGCCGCCTCCGTGGACGTCTCGTCCGGTGAGTCTGTTGCCGCATTCGTAGCGGACGTCATGAAGGCGTTCGGGCGTATCGACATACTCGTCAACAACGCCGGCGTCACCCGCGACAACCTCCTGATCCGCATGTCGGAGGAGGAATGGGACGACGTCCTCTCCACGAACCTCAAGGGGGCCTTCCTCCTCTCCAAGGCCGTTGCCCGTCCGATGATGAAGCAGCGGTCTGGGGCGATAGTCAACATCTCTTCCATCGTCGCGCTGACTGGCAACCCCGGGCAGTGCAACTATTCGGCCTCGAAGGCCGGTTTGCTCGCCATGACGAAGAGTCTGGCGAAGGAACTGGCTTCGAGGAACATACGCGTGAACGCCGTGGCCCCGGGCTTCGTCGTCTCGCGCATGACGGACGCTTTGCCCGAAGACCTTCGCCAGACGATGCTGTCGCAGATACCTGCGGGGCGCTTCGGCGAACCTTCGGACATCGCCAAGGCCGTAGCCTTCCTAGCCGGTGACGACGCCTCGTACATAACGGGGCAGGTTCTAAGCGTGAACGGGGGCATGGTCATGTGACGCAACCCAGCCCCGTCCAAGGGCCGGAAATCAACCAACTCAAGGAGAAGCCAAGATGGCAAGCAAACTCGAAGAACGCGTAAAGGAAATCATTGTGGATGGTCTCGGCGTCAACGCCGACCAGGTCACTCCCGAGGCATCTTTCGTGAACGACCTCGGCGCAGACTCCCTCGACACCGTCGAGCTCATCATGGCCTTCGAAGAGGAGTTCGGGGCCGAGATCCCGGACGAGGACGCCGAGAAGCTGACGACCGTCGGCGCCGTCATCGACTACCTCAAGGAAAAGGGCTTCGACAAGGAGTAGCCTTCCTTCCCGGAATCCCGGGTCGGGGCGCCAGCCATGGTGGCGGGTGCCCCGTTCTGGTCAATGGTCCGGACCATGCGTCCGGCCGCATGTCATGGCGCAGAGGGACATGACAAGGGGCGGCATCCCGATTCTGGCGGCGGCCTCCGTCGCCTTCCTCCTCTGCGGTTGCGCGACGCCGATGCCGCATCCCCGCGCGACCGATGCGTGGCGCATCGGTCCCGTGATAGAGCGGCAGCGCATAGGCGACGAGGTCGGGCTTCTAGCCCTTCGCCCGATCTACAGCCACGAAACCATCTCCGATAAGCTCGGGGACTTCAGGAGCGTGACGGACATCCTTTGGCCGCTTGGCACCGTCTCGCGTCGCGACGAGCGCTACTACTGGCGCTTTCTGCTTTTCTACGGGACCGGTGGCGCGAAATCGCGCAAGGAGGACGCCGAAGACGCCTGGTGCTTCCGTCTCTTCCCGTTCGTTTTCGCTGGGCGCACCATAGACGACGAATCCTACGCCGCGCTTTTCCCCATCGGCGGCACAATCCGCCATTTCCTCGTCTTCGACCGCATTTCATTCGCGCTTTTCCCGCTCTACGCCTGGGGTGAGACCGCCGGCACGGAGATGCGCACGGTTCTCTGGCCCTTCTACCTGGAACGCCACGGGCCGCATATCGACCAGACCCGCATCTGGCCCTTCTACGGCGAAAGGACCAGGCGCGGCGCACGCCAGACGGACGAATCCAGCTTCGTGCTCTGGCCCTTCTGGACGGAAAGCCGCACAAAAGGCGACTATGTGAACGGTGGCGGCTTCATCCTCTTCCCGATCTTCGGTCATTCCCGCTACGAGCGCGCCCATCGCGGAACCGAGGAGTCGTGGTCTATCGTGCCGCCGTTATTCACATACGGTCGTGGCGACGATGGCTACCGTCAGCTGAACGCCCCATGGCCCTTTATTCGCCAGCTGGACATGGACGATGTCCGCGAGCGCCATGTCTGGCCGGTCTACGGATGTGCCACCAACAAGACCTCCAGAGACGAATACGCGCTGTGGCCTCTCTTCCGCCGGACGGAATCGACGGCTGGCGGCGGACGCCGGACATTCGTCCACGCCCCTATCCCGTTCTACTTCCACAGCAGTTTCGAACCGGCGTCCACCAACGCGGCTCCACGCTCGTACACCCGCGTCTGGCCGCTTTTCTCGCATCGCGAGACATCGGCCGGCACGCAGACGCGCATCCCGGAGCTGTCGCTCTGGAGCATGAGCGAGCCTATCGAGCGCAACTGGGCGCCGCTCTGGACTCTCTACTCGCACCGAGAGCGCGACGACGGTGCCTACTGCACCGACGTCCTCTGGGGGCTTCTCTCCTGGGGGCGCAATGCCAACGATCGCCGCTTCCTTCGCGTTCTCTGGCTCTTTGGCTCGCGCTCCTTCAACGACTAAGGCGCGATCTCGTAGATCATCGTCGGGGCGTCAGCACCCTCTCCGGCGGCGATTCGCGCCGTGAAGCGGTATGCGCCATCCGTGTATGTCGACGGCACTTCGCGCAGGCGCCCGCCCATCGGCGAAACGGCATAGACCTTCAGGCCCGGGTTCGAGTTGCGGAGCGTGATTTCGGCATCGCCCGTCCTTGCCAGATAGGGGAGGGTACCCCAGTTGCTTGTGTCGTGCATCTTGTCGTTCAGGAAGACCATTCCGGTGTTCTTGACGTCCGTGATGTGGAAGAGAAGCATGCGCTTTGAGTCGGCCAGCGGTGCGCCGTCCATTGATGACGCCGACACCGAGCAGAAGGCGGTGACGTTCGAGACCGCGAGCGGTCCGGCGGCGAGCGGGGCCTTGTCGTAGGCGCATACGCCGGCGGAGCGTTCCGAGGCGACGGTGATATGCCCCTTCTTCGTGCTGATCTTGATCTCGCCGGTATCGGACGAGCCTTCGCCCGGGAACTTCGGTATCTGCCCCTTGCTGGCGGACGAATAGACCTTGTTTACGGGAAGTGCTGGTTCGCGGACTGCGTCATGCGCCGCAAAGGATCCTACGCGCGATGTGTAGGCAAGTTGCGTGAAGGGGTGGGGGAATAGACCCTTCGCCCACATGTCGCCGAGACCGCCGCCCATGGCGTCACCCTTTGACACTCCATAGGCGTAGGCGTTTTTGGCCGGAGACACATCGCCGCGCCCGAAGAGCAGGGCGATCTGGCGCTCCGTGAGCTGGCTTACGGGGTCGGTCACCATGTCGAAGCCCTTCGCCGGACATTGCTTGAACATGTTCGCCTTGGAGTGGCTCCATGCGAAGCGATAGAGTGCGTCCCAGTCCTGCAGCGAAGAGTACGCGCCCATCATGAGGCCGCCCTCGGCGCGCCACTTGTTGGGGTTGCAGTAGTTGTACTCGGTCACGGTGAAGGGCTTGCCGAATATGCGTGTCGGCGCCATCATGATGGGCGTGGCATAGGTCGGGTGGCCGCTATGGACGTCGGCCGTCTGGTTCAGGTGGAAGGGGAGCTTCTGGTATCCGCTGCCCTGCGGGTGGTCGGCGTACTGGTGGTTGTCCACAACCTCCAGCTCCTCGCGCTCATAGACCTGCGCCATGTTGTCCCACCAGTTGCCGCCGGAGATCAGCGTCCTCACGCCAGCGTCATGCAGGCGTTTCGCCATGCGGCGGTTGGCGTTGGCCTTGACCTCGTATAGGAACTCGGCGAAGGAACGGGTGCTCGTGATCTCCTTCGCGTTCGGGTCGCCGCCGTTGAGCTCCGCCCATTCCCGGAACTTCTGGAGGTATAGGTCCTTGGCGCCCCACCAGACCGAAGCGATGGAATCCTCGTTCATGAGGGTGACGAAGAGCACTTGCGGCTCGTCCTTCCACTTGACGCCAGTGTAGGGGTTGACATGGTCGAATATCTCCATCGCGCGCCGGAACCACTGATCCTCGGCAGGCTTGTGGATCGGGACGACGGCCTTGATCGTGTTGGAGTTGAGCGGCTTGTCGAAGCCCTCGCAGGAGCCGAGGCAACCCATAGCGTATAGGTCGAACGTGACGTAGATGCCGGCCTTCTTGCACTCGGCGGCGAGGTAGTCGAGTCTGTCGAGCTTCTCGGGCGAAATCTCGGGGTAGCTGCGGCGCTCCCAGATGTTGTTCCACTCGTCCTTGGTGATCGTCACGTCGATGTGGTGGAAGCGCATCGTGTTCCAGCCACGAACCTTGAAGTCGCGGACGGCCTGATCGGCCTGCTCCTTCGAGAGGAAGTTGGCGTCGAAGCAGAGGTTGCCGCCGACGAAGCGGACGGGCTTCTTGTCCGGGTCGTTCTCGAAGAAGAAGTGGCCATCCTCGCCGACCCGCGCGAAGCCGAACTGTCCGGCCGGCGCATGGCGTGTCGTGATCGAGGAGAAGTCGAGTATGGAGCCGTCCGTGACGGCGTTCGTCCAGGGGAAGACGCACCAGTCGTCGCCGGCGGCGAGCTTGAGCGGCGGCGGCGGGATGTCGAGAACGACCTTGCCAGGCTTGCGTCCCGGGGCATCGGGGAGAAAGCCGGAGACCTCTATCTCAAAGAAGGAGGTCTGCGCCGTCTTGCAGTCCTGGAACTCGGCCCGTAGCTCGAACCGCTTTTGCTTGTCCTTGCGCCCGTCCCAGATTACGGCGCTTCCGCTAAGGACCGACATGCGCAAAGTCTTCCCGCCGTTCTTGGATACAACCTCGATTGCCGACTTGTCGCCGACTCCTATCCACTCGTTGCCCTCGTATGCCTCGGGGAGGGTGTTTCCGCCGACGGTTCCGCCGGCGAAGTCGCTTAGCGCGAGCGGAAAGCGGACATATGCCCGTTCGAGGCCCATGGGCTTGTCGTCGAGCGAGGTGATCCTCCACCTTATGCGGACCTTTGCCTCGTTGGCGTCCTTGGAGACATTGTAGAACTCCTCCCGTATCGCAAGACCGCGCGATCCCGCCCAAATCTTGCCGGTGAAGAGGAGTCCCATGCCAAGTTCAGGATCCTCGATGCGCTCCTTCTTGTGTTCCTTGGCGGCGTAGTCCTGCGCCGTATAGGCCCAGTTCGGCCCGAACGCAACGAAGTTCGCGAAGCCCCAATCGACGCTGGAGCTGTCACGGACGACGCCAGGAACTTGAGGAAGACCGCGCCAATCCACATTGATCGCCGCCGGCGTCGCGGCATGCGTACCGGAAGACGGCGCCACAGCCGCCGCAAGAGTCGTCGCGACAAGGAGGGCGCGCTTGACCCCGCCGCGTCCCTCTCGGAAGCGCAGGACGGCGTAGAGCGCGGCGGCGGCCACGAGTATGAGCGCGCCAAGGGCGGCATCGTCCGCCGACAGATCCAGAAGCCCCTCGCCCTCCATAAGGGAATGGACGCAGTCGACGCTCCACATGAGGGCCGCGCCCCAGAGCGCAAGCGCCGTTGTTCCAAGTGCGCGTGTCGGATGCCCGTTACGGCGCGCAAACCACCATAGCGCCGAGACGCACAGCGCTGCGGCGATCGTCATCAGCTCGCACATCTTTTAGGCCTCCTGTGGCGCGGTGCGGCGGGAAAGGTGTGTCGATACGGCCACGGCCACCGCCCAGACTGCGGTGACGAGCAGCGCCATTGGCACGCCTACCGTGGCGATCTCATGGAGCATCTCGGATGTATTGCCGTCCTTCACGGCCGTGAGGAACGGGAACCGCCAGGTGATCTCGCCATGCCAGACGTGCTCGATGGCCAGCAGGAAGCTTCCACCGAAGAGCATGTCGCGAAGACTCCCGATGTTGCGGACGAACGGATTCGACGATGCGTCCTGGCGCTTGGAGCTTTGCTTGAGCGCGGAAACGACGATCGCCTCCGCCAGAGGTGCCGAGAAACAAGCCATGATGGTTGTGCCTTTCCTGGAGTGTTCGTTTTGGTGGCTAGACGCTGGCGAATCGCCGTCGCCTCGCATAAGCATTATACAACAAGCCTGGAAAAGCTCTGCGCCCGGTCTATCTTCGAGGTGATACAATCATCGCCGTGGGTGACATGAAGAAAGACCACCTTGCGCATCACATGCGCGTAGTAGCCTGCCTGCTGATGCTTTTGGCAGGGGCTGCCGCGCAGCGTGGAAGCCTCTCCGGCTCATGGACTTTCGACCTTGGGACATTTGACCTTCGGCATTCCATGGCCTTGGTGGTGTTGCTGGCGGCGGCCATCGTTCCGATATTCTCCCGGTCCCGTTCGTGGCGGAAGGTGCAACTCGCTCTCGATGTAGCGGTGCTTGGCTTCTGGAACGGACTCTTCCTCTCAACTGCGCGGATGGTGGGATGGGCCGGCGCAGGACTTCCCGGGATGCTCCCGGATCTTGCCGCAGCGCTTCTGATGCTGGCCATGGCTTTTCTCTACCCCGTCTTCGGACGCCAAAGCCACTACTGCCTCCATGTATGCCCGTTCGGCGCCGCGCAGGAGCTGGCGGGGCTGGTCCAGGTGAGCAAGTGGCGGCCTTCGCCTTCTCTCGTTCGCCACCTAACCATGTTACGCCGTCTTCTTTGGGCCGCTCTGATGCTCTTGCTCTGGTGCGGCTTTTTCGCCCGCTGGATGGAATGGGAGCTCTTCTCCGCA
This sequence comes from Kiritimatiellia bacterium, assembly GCA_017458965.1. Lineage (GTDB taxonomy): Bacteria > Verrucomicrobiota > Kiritimatiellia > RFP12 > JAAYLN01 > RGIG3612. Next base: position 11,593 of record JAFSZJ010000030.1, read on the forward strand.
TTCGCCTGGCAGGCCGTCCCGCCACTTGTCACCATTCTCGCAATCGTCTTCGTCGTCCTCTCCGCATTTGTCCCGCGTGCCTACTGCCGCTTCATCTGCCCGACCGGCACGCTCTTCAAACTCTCCGAAGCCAACCAGCCAGCCACCTAACCACCTAACTACCTAACCACCTAACCACCCAACTACCTAACTCCACAACCATCCATGAAAGCCGCCAACTTCATAAACATCCTCCTTGCAATCGCGGTTGTCATCCTGGCCGCTGAACTGCGCAAGAAGAATGCACAATGCACGATGAGCAATGGCCGATGCGCAATTGCATCCGGCGCCCAGACAAACGATCTGGAAACTGTGTCTTCCGAGCCTATCGTCATCGACTCGACGGGCCTTGTACCCGGCGTGAAGGGCTTCGGCGGTCCGGTGCCGGTCGAGGTCGAGGTGAAGGATGGGCGCGTGGCCCGCGTCGCGCCAAAGCTGCCGAACGACGAGACACCCGGCTTCTTCAAAAG
>JAFSZJ010000031.1 GCA_017458965.1 Kiritimatiellia bacterium
TTATCTATCATCTGTTATCTGTTATCTATAATCTGTTATCTGTTATCTGTTATCCACTATCCACTATCCACTATCTGCTCTCCTCCATCTGCCATCTATGGCTTTTGCCTGGAAGTATTGCTTTTAGTTGCTCAAGGGAACGGACGCGGTTGTTGTGATATGTGCGCGGCGGGACGCCGCACCTCCTGATGTGTGCGCGGCGGGACGCCGCACCTCCTGATATATGCGCGGCGGGACGCCGCACCTCCTGATATGTGCGCGGCGGGACGCCGCACCTCCGTAAGTTGCCAGCAATCGTCGCGCGCTGTGCGGGCAGCCAATATTGCTGTTTCCCATCACCTTTCCGCATGGGGCAATGTCTTCTGCCCGTCGAAATAATTTCTCATCTTTCATCTCTCATCTTTCAGCTTTCATCTTTCATCTTTCATCTTTCATCTCTCATCTCTCATCTGTTATCTGTTATCTATTATCTATTATCTATTATCTGCTATCTACTATCTCTCCTCAGATACTGCATTGGGTCCACTGGAGTTTCGTCTTTTTCGACCTGAAAATGCAGATGTTCGCCTGTCGAGCGTCCGGTCCTGCCCATCCATCCAAGCAGATCGCCCTTGCGCACATGGTCCCCGACCTTGACACGCAAGGACCAGTCCTCCATGTGAAGATACTTTGTGACAAGTCCGTGGCCATGGTCGAGCGTCACATGGGTTCCGGCAAGCGCGTGCCCCTCCTCGGCTGCTGCGACAACGGCGTCGTCCCATGCGCAGATGCCCGTCTCGACAAGCATGCGTCCATCCCATAGGGCGCCATCGACACCGGAGTGGAATGATGCGACCTCACCCGTGACCGGATGGGTGCGTTCGCCGAACGGCGAGGTGATCAGGAACTCGCCATCCTCTAGGAGTATGTGCGTCCTGATGCGCTCTCCGGAGCGCTTAGGCTTCACTTGCTCCGAATTGATTGATAGATCGTCAAAGACGATGTTGTCAAGGTGGCCGATATCGGCAGGCATGAGCTTCCGCCAGTCGCCGACATGGTCACCGATCGCTAGGCGCGTCGCACCATTCGCGACATTCTCGAAGCGGATGTTGCGTATGGTGGATCGCGTAGAGCGCAGACGGACCGCCGCCTCGCAGTATCCGGCATCCAGATCGCGGAAGGATATGTTCTCAATCGGGCCGCAAATGGGGCAGGGGATGTGCGGCGCATCCGATGACGAGTCCGCGCATAGTGCGACAAGAGCGCCGCATATCATCCCATCAGATGTCGCCATGTCCGCTACACGCCCGTTGCGACAGCAACCTGCCAAGTGGAGGCCGTCATCGCATGCTTTGGCCCCTTTGCCGTTGAAGTGGATGCGTCCTATGTCGAAACCGTCTACGGACGAAAGCCTGATATGGCTGCCAGTCGCATTGGCTGTTGTGATGTCATCTAGTCGAAGACTGCGGACACGAGTGAAGTCCATGGCTGGCGAACCGGAGTCGCCGGCATCCCAGAGACCGCCGCAAATGGAGATGCCCTCATCGACATAGCCATTCCTGGCGTTCGTGAGAAGGCTTGGGCACTCGTCGCCATCGAGGATTATGTGCGCTTCTTGCGAGGCGATGATGGTCTTGCCTGAGGGGACGAAGAGCGCTGATGAGACGCGGTAGACGCCGGGATGTATCGTCACCTTGGTGGCGTTAGAGGAGAAGGCGGACTGAATGGCGGCAGTGTCGTCGGTCTGTCCGTCGCCGACTGCACCGTAGTCGCGGACGGATACTGCCGCGCTTGGTGCCGTGTCGCCGTTCTGATGCGTCCTACGTGTAGCGGAGGACTTCATCGACCGTCGTGTAGCCGTCGAGGATGTTGCGAATGCCGTCCTCGCGCATCGTGCGCATGCCAAGTTCACGGGCGCGTTCGCGTATGATGAGCGTTGGCTTGCGCTCGTTGATCATGTCGCGGATCTGGCCGCCCACGCGGAGGTATTCGAAGATGCCCTTACGCCCCTTGTAGCCGGTGTTGTTGCAGACCGTGCAACCGCGCCCATAGTAGAAGGGTCGATTGCCTACCTGGTCGCGTGTGAGGTCGAGTCGTTGCAGGACCTCGTCGTCAGGCTCGTAGGAGGTCTTGCACTCCTTGCAGCTGGTGCGGACAAGTCGCTGTGCCAGAACTGCCTCGAGCGTGGAGGCGACGAGGTATGGCGCCACGCCCATATCGACGAGTCGCGTAACAGCGCCGGCCGCGTCGTTGGTGTGGAGAGTGGAGAAGACCAAGTGGCCGGTAAGCGCGGCCTGAATGGCGATCTCGGCCGTCTCGAAGTCACGGATTTCGCCGACCATCATGACATCGGGGTCCTGACGGAGGAAGGCGCGAAGTACGGCCGCGAAGGTGTTGCCCACCTGCGGGTTGATCGGCACCTGGATGATGCCGTCCATGTCGTATTCGACAGGTTCCTCGGCGGTGAGCAGCTTTGTGTCCGGGAGGTTGATCTTCTTTAGGCAGGAGTAGAGGGTCGTTGTCTTGCCGGAGCCTGTAGGACCGGTGACTATGATGATGCCGTTCGGCTTCTCGATGTCGATGAGGAGGTCATCGAGAATGTCGTCTGGAAGGCCTATGTTGTCGATGTCGAGGGCGACGACATTGCGGTCTAGGACGCGGAGCACCACGGACTCGCCGAACTGCGTCGGAAGACAGGATACACGGAGGTCCACCTGGTGTCCTGCCACGGTGAGCGGGATACGGCCGTCCTGCGGGATGCGGCGCTCGGCGATGTTGAGGTTGGCCAGGACCTTGACGCGGGAGATGATCGGAACGGCGAGGCGCTTCGGCGGCGGCTGCATTTCGTAGAGCGCTCCGTCGACGCGGTACCTTATGCGGAACTCCTTCTCGAACGGCTCGAAGTGGATGTCCGAGGCGCGATCCTTGACGGCCTGGTAAAGGACAAGGTTGACGAAGCGGCGGACCGGTTCGGAACCGGCCTGGGCTTCGAGGTCCTTCTCGTCGATGACGTCCGCCACATCGGAGTCGGATGTGACGATGTCCTCGAGATTCGCGAGCATGTCCGCGACGGTCGCGCTTTCGTCGCCGTAGTACTCGCTGACGCGCGCCTCGATGTCGGCTTTCTTCGCGAGGACGAACGTCACATCCTTCGTGAGGACGAACGCAAGCTCGTCGGCGACCGTCGGCTCCACGAGGGTGTATGTCGCGAGAGTAATGGTATTCGAAGTCGAATCGACAGGTATGACCCAATGCGAGCGCGCGACGGCAGCCGGAACGGCCGACCGGATCTCCTGCGGGATCTCGATGTCCGCGAGGTCGACGATGTCGCACCCCATATACGAGGCGAACATCTCAAGAAGGGTGTCCTCCGTGGCGTATTCGCCGTCGATAAGGATGTCCCGGGTCGACTTCCCTGTGCGGTCATGCTCCTCGAGGATGTACACGGCCTGATCGTGGTCGATCACCCCGCCATCGATGGCGAGCTCCAGGATCGTGTCGAACCGTTGCTCCGGGTTCTTCTCCTCTTGTCCGGCGATGTCGCTGATCTCGTCCATTGTTCCCTTTCGGCTGAACCCAGATTCTACACGAAACGACAGCGGACGACACGCCGAATCGGTTGTCATATAGGACATCGCATGTCGCCGCGATGATGTATCATCTTTCCGAGACTTGAACAGGATCAAAGGAGCAGCAGATGCCATCTCTACGCGACATGCGGGGCCAGGCCAAGGAAGCCGGCCTCATGAAACTCGACAGGCTTATCGCCACGCGGCAGCGCATACCTGACATGCCGCTTCGCATCCCCATCCGCGAACTCTGCGAGCGCTACGAGCGGCTCTATACCGGCGCGATCAACGACGTCATGCGCGAGCTGACGCTGCTCGACCAGAACCTGCCGTCGGACATAATGCCGCTCCGCGATGAGATGACCATATGCGGCGAGGCATTCACCGTCAAGAGCGCGCCGAACGTCATGATCGAGGGTGAGATGACTTTCCGAGCGCAGATGCTCGACGACTTCAAGCCGGAGGGCGTCGTCGTGTGGGATACCTCCTCCGATGTCGAGGCTTCCCTCTGGGGAGGCGTCATGACGGCAACGGCGAAGTCCAAGGGCATCCGTGGCGCCGTCATAGCCGGCGGCATCCGCGACACCAAGCAGATCCTCGAGCAGGACTTCCCGATCTTCTATCGCTACCGTACGTCGAACGGCTCGCTTGGCCGCTGCATGATCACTCACTACCAGGTGCCGATCAAGGTAGGCAAAGTGACTGTCCGCCCCGGCGACATCATCTTCGGCGACATAGACGGCGTTCTCTGCATCCCACGCGAAATCGCATGCGATGTCCTCGAACGCGCCGAAGGCATCGAGAAGAACGAGGTCGATATCTTCTCCTGGGTCAGACAAGGCGACACCATCAGCGAGATCATTGACAAAGGCGGATACTTCTGATGTTATCTCTCTCTTCCCACATCGCTCTCGTGACCGGTTCATCTCGCGGGATCGGGCGCGCAATCGCATTGGCGCTTGGTCGCGCCGGCGCAAAAATCCTATTCCACGGGGCGACGGATTCCGCCGCCTTGCGCGATGCGCTCGCCGCGGCGCAGTCCGAGGGCATCGAGGCCGAGGCGCATGTGGCAGACCTTGGTGACGCAACGTCATGCGACCGCCTTGCTGCGGAATGCGCCGCGGCGGACATCCTCGTCCTCAACGCCTCGGTGCAGTCGTATGGCCATGTGGCGGACTTCGGCAACGAGGAGTTCGACCGCATGGTCAACACTAATCTGCGCTCTTCGTTCCGCCTCGTCCGCGCCTTTGGCCCGTCAATGGCGGCGAAGGGATGGGGACGCATCATTTCGGTCGGAAGCGTCAACGCCGGCCATCCTGCGCCGCGCCTTGCGATCTATGCCGCCATGAAGGCCGCGCAGAAGAACATGATGCTTACGGCCGCAAAGGAATGGGCTGCGAACGGCGTAACGGCAAACACCATATCACCAGGCGTTATCGCGACCGACCGCAACTCCAAGGTCCTGGCTGACGCATCGTTCGCCGATCCGCTACGCGAAACCATACCGGCAAAGCGTTTCGGGACGGCGGAGGACTGCGCCGGCATCGTCCTAGCGCTCTGCTCAGACGCATGCTCCTACATTACAGGCGCCGACATCCCCGTCGATGGGGGAATGGGGCTCTAGACACTCCCCATCGTCCTATGGCGTGCAGGACTGGCGAGACCTGCGCGACATGCGGTGGCGATGCGCATGCATGTTCCGCATGTCCTTCACGCCCCGCATGACATCGAAACGTCCCCAATGAAGTCAAGGTGGCAATATGAATGCATCTGAATTGAAGATCACGGACTTGAGGTTCGCGGATATTGACGGCGCTCCGAAGCGCTGCACGCTCGTGAAGCTCTACACGAACCAGGAGGGGCTTGTCGGCTACGGCGAGGTGCGCGACGCATCGTCGCGGACATACGCGGCGATGCTCAAAAGCCGGATCCTTGGCGAGAACCCGCTTAACGTGGAGAAGGTCTTCCGGCGCATTCGTCAGTTCGGAGGCGACTCGCGCCAGGCCGGCGGCGTCTGCGCCATCGAACTTGCATGCTGGGACATCGCCGGCAAGTTCTGGGGAGTTCCGGTGTGGCAGCTCCTCGGTGGCAGGTTCCGCGACAAGGTGCGCGTCTATTGCGACACCGATTCCGAAGGCGGCGGACGCGACATGGGCCAGGCCTTGAAGGAGCGCGTCCGGCAGGGCTACACATTCCTGAAGATGGATCTGGGTATCGAGCTCCTGATGGATGTCCCCGGCGCCCTTTGCGCACCGCTTGGCTACCTCGACCACATGCGCACGTTGAAGCATGTAGTGAAGACCCCGCACGGCTCCATTGATCCACGCGCAATGCGCGGCGAGGCCTACGACCTCTTCAACACCGAGCACTGGTCCACCGGCATCCACATGACGGAAAAGGGCCTTGACTTCCTTGAAGGGTATCTGCGCGAATGCCGCGATGTTGTCGGCTACGAGATACCGCTTGCCATAGACCACCTCGGCCACATCCCGTTGGAGGATTGCATCAACTTGGCTAAGCGCCTGGAGAAGTACAACCTTTCGTGGATGGAGGACGCGCTTCCATGGCAGCAGACGCATCTGTGGACGCAACTCCATGCCGCCACGACCGTGCCTCTTGGGACTGGCGAGGACATATATCTGCTCGACAACTTCAAGCCGCTGCTAGATTCCGGAGCGTTGGCCGTGGTCCACCCCGACCTCCTTACCGCCGGTGGCATAGCCGAGACGAAGAGGGTAGGGGACTACGCCGAGACTCGCGGCGTGCAGATGAACATCCACATGGCGGAGTCTCCCATTGCCGCCATGGCCGCCGTGCATGTCGCTGCCGCGACTCGCAACTTCATGTCCCTGGAGATACACTCGGTGGATGTTCCGTGGTGGAAGGATCTGGTCGTCCCTGCGTTCCGCATCGAGGATGGCTTCGTCCAGGTGCCGGACGCTCCGGGGCTTGGCATAGAGGCGCTAAACGAAGACCTCGTCCGCGAGAAGGCGCATCCGGACTTCCCCGAGCCGTGGGCACCGACCGACGAGTGGAACAAGGAATGGGCGAACGACCGTCGCTGGTCATAGGAAAGGGATCGGCATCATGGCAAAGGCTTTCATAGGCGGCTACGGAACCGGTGGCATAGGCCGCGTTGAGATCGGTGGCGACGGGTCGATCACCTTGCTGGGCGTGACCGAGCCGATCGACAACCCGATCTACTTCGCCATGGACAAGGGACGTCATCTGCTGTATGTGGCCCAAGGCGCGGTCCTTGGCAAGGACAGGACAGCCAACGGCGCGCTTGCAGTCTATTCGATATATGGAGACATTGGGCTGCGCCGGCTTGATCTGCTTGTGGTCGGAGGTTCCGTACCCTGCCACGTCTCCCTGTCCCCTGATTGCTCACGCCTTTTCTACACGGACTACAGAAACGCGATCGTCGGCGCGGTGGCTCTTAAGGCCGATGGGACATTCGGCAAGGCGGTGTCCGTCCGTCACGAAGGACACGGCCCCAATCCCGACAGGCAGGAGGCGGCCCATGCGCATTGCGCCATCACCTCGCCGGACGGCGCCATGCTCTTCGTGTGCGACCTCGGACTAGACACCGTGTTCGCCTACGGTCTCGGCTCCGCCGAGGATGGACTCGTCCATCTCCCAGACTGCGATTTCCATACCGAACCAGGCGCGGGACCACGCCATCTGGTCTTCGCGCCATCCGGTCGTAACGCCTATCTCGTGAACGAACTCGCCTCCACGGTCCAATCGCTTGCCTTCGACGGACGGCGGTTCGCCCCGATGCAGACGCTTCCGATGCTGCCCGCAGGCTTTGATGGCGACTCCAAGGCGGCGGCGATAAGGATATCGCCGGATGGCCATTGGGTGCTAGCCTCCAACCGCGGGCATGACAGCATAGCGTCGTTCTCCATCGCCGACGATGGATCGATCTCCGGCCCGACAGCCATCTCAAGGCTTACCGGCCGCTTCCCGCGGGACTTCGCCTTCGTGCCCGGCACGGACATTGTCCTATGCTGCCACAAGCTGTCCGATGAGCTGGCCACCTACCGCTTCGACCCGGCCGATGGAAGCCTGTCGCGCCTTAATGGCACGATGGGGTTCGAGCGCCCCCTTGCCATAGCCTTCCTGTAACGGGTTGCCATCATTGGCGGCATTTTAGCGCGTCGGCGCGCCACGCCGTCATGGTCGTGCCGTAGCGGGAGCGGAAGAGTCGCATTAGATGGGCCGATGACTTCCACCCGCACAGGTTCGCTATCGTCCCGATCTGCTGGTGGGGGTTGCGCAGCAGCCGCTCCACCTCCCTGAAGCGGTGTGCGAGAATTGCCTCGCCGATGCTCTGTCCGTAAACCGCGTGGTAGTGCGTTTCGACCGTACGTCTGGAACAGCCGGCCAATGCGGCGACGCCCGCGACGCCGATTCCCTCCAGCGCGTGGAGGTCAATGGAAGCCGCGACCTTTTCGGCAATCGTTTTGTAAACCTGGTGGCGGACTGAGGAGACCCTTCTGACAAGCCGCCTTGGCGGAACCATTATCAGGTCGGTCGGGCGCGGGACGTTGGTGAAAAGAGAATCCAGCGCCTCGATAGCGGCGGCGCCCATTCGGGCTATGTCCTGTTCGACGCTCGTCACCTTTGGGGTGGCGTTCTCGCAGAACAGCGCGTCGTTGTCCACCGAAACGAGCGTGAAGTCGTTCGGACAGTCAAGGTCGCAGTTGATGCCGCATCGGAGCAGCGCCGCCGCCGACATGTCGTTTACGGCGAAAACGGCGAATGGCCTGCGAAGGCCGGCGATGTCCTCGGCGCGTTTCAGGACATGGAAGGGAACGCCGGCCTGGCGCATTCGCTCGCGAAAACGCGCCGCCCGCAATTTGGACCAGATTTTGCGTGGGGCGAGCGAGAAGAAGACCGCCTCCCTCGGTGCCGACGCGAGCAGTTCGTCCGCCGCCATGTCCGCGATGGCCGCAGCGTCCGAGTGTATGGCGATGTTCCCCGGCGGGGCCGGGAAGTCCGTGTTGAGATAGACGCAGGGGACTTTGCGCAGTGGGCGTAGGTCGAAGTCACCGACAAACCGTGCGCCGTCCAGTATTATGCCGTCCGGCTTCAGCGCGGTGACAATCTCGGCGACGCTCCAGGCGGTCCAGCCGAACTCGTATTCCACGACCGACCACCCCCTTGCCCTGGCCTCGGCGTGGATGGTTCCGAGCTTGACCGCGTTGTGCGCGTTGATCGTATGTGCGAGATAGAGAACGTTTTTCAAGGTGACGCAATTCTACCAGATTGCTCTTTTGCGCGATGTGCAATATCTCGTATTTGCGTAATACGCAATCGATGTCTTTCCCCGTATGGTAAAATTTCCCGCATACAAATACAGAATAATAGGATGGAAGACGATAAGATGAATGGAGTAGCTACGGCGACGGCGGTTGCTCTGGCCGCCGCGTCGGCCTGCGGCGCGTATGACGCGGACCTCACGGACTTCCCGAGGCTCGTCGGCGAGACCGACGACGCGCCGCGCTTCGCACGCGCCATCGCGGCCACGCCGAACGGTGTGCTGCTCGTCCCTAAGGGCGAGTACGACATCGTCACGCGCATCACCATCACCAACCGCTGCTCGCTCGCGATGCACCCGGCGGCGCATCTCGTGGCTCGCGCGAAGATGGACTATGTCGTCTTCTGGGATGGCGCGGCGGACTATCACGCCCTCTCCGTCTTCAACCCGGACGGGTCGCTCTACGACAACCCCAACCTCTTCATCCGGGGCGGCGACATCGACGGCAACGGCCTCGCCAGCTGCCTCGCGATCGCCAACGCCCACCATTTCACGCTCGCGGACATCACGCTGCACAACGGCGCGCGTGCGGGTCTCTGCGTCACTCGCGAGACTGGCGGCCACCTCTACGAGCTCGTGGCCAACAACGTCTATTGCAAGTGCACGAAAAGCGGGCTTGCGGGGAACGTCGGCATAGAATGCCAGACCGCCGACTGCCATTTCACCGACTGCATCGTGGTGGACTACACAAAGGGCATCCGCTCGACGGGCGGGGCCAACCGCTTCACCCGCTGCCACGTCTGGGGCGGGACAGTGCCGCCGCCCGGCATGGGCTTCAAGGAATGGTCGGACGCCTACGCGCGGCGCAAGCAGCTTGAAACCGCCGGCAAGTGGACGCCAGAAGAGGAGCGCGCACACCTCGCCCTGGGCGTTCCCGAAATGCTTCCCGGATCGACGGCGTTCGAGTGCTTCGGCGGCTCCGATGTCTTCGACGGCTGCTACGCGGACACGGCGGAAATAGGCTTTGATATCCGCGCGTCCGTCACATTGCTCAACTGCGGGTTCTTCAACAATCCGCGCATGAACCTCCGCGAATCTACTGCCATCGTCCATCGCGGCGGCGACCTGCGCGTGGCGTTCAGCGACTTCCGCGGCGCCGCCGGATGCGAAAAGCTCTACGAAGGCGACGGCAGGAACGTGGAGTGGGTAAGCTGCCGGGCCTCCGGCGGCGCGGGAATGGCGGAGTCGCTTGCCGCGCTCATGCGGCAAGCGACAAGTAACGAGTAACGAGTAACAAGTAACGAGTAACAAGTAACGAGTAACAAGTAACGAGTAACGAGTAACAAGTAACGAGTAACAA
>JAFSZJ010000032.1 GCA_017458965.1 Kiritimatiellia bacterium
AGATAATGGATAACAGATAATAGAGAGCGGAGAGCAGATAATAGATAATGGATAACAGATAATAGAGAGCGGAGAGCAGATAATAGATAATGGATAACAGATAATAGATAACAGATGTGGCGATACGGAACCAGAAACCAGGAACCCGAAACTAGAAACCCGCAACCTTTCAACCCTTCAACCTTTCAACTTTTCAACCCTTGAACCTTCTATCCGACATCAAGCGCGGCATATTGGCCGAGAACCCGACGTTCCGGCTTGTGCTGGGAATGTGCCCGACGCTGGCGACGACGACATCGCTGGAGAACGCCATCGGCATGGGGCTCGCCACGACATTCGTCCTCTGCGGGTCAAACGCCGCGATCTCGGCTATCCGCCATGTGGTCCCCAAGCAGATACGCATACCCTGCTTCATAGTCGTCATCGCCACATTCGTGACGATCATCGACCTCCTGATGAAGGCGTACCTGCCGGCCCTCGCGGACAAGCTCGGCATCTATGTGCCGCTGATAGTCGTGAACTGCATCGTCTTCGCCAGGGCGGAGGCCTTCGCGAGCAAGAACGGCGTCGGGCGCAGCCTGGCGGATGGCCTTGGCATGGGACTTGGTTTCACATTGGCTCTTTCCCTTATCGCGTCCGTCCGCGAGATCCTTGCGACCGGTGCGGTGACGGTGTGGGGCGACCTTCGCCTTGCGTTGCCGTTCTCGCCCTCGATCATCCTCTTCATACTTCCGGCGGGAGGCTTCCTGACACTGGGGCTTCTCCTTGGCGCCATCAACCACATCTCCGCCCGCCGCGCGGAGAAGGCAGGACGCCCATCGCCGGCGCCGCTGCGGCTCGATTGCCGTTCCTGCACAATATGCAGTCTAGGCAAATGACACCTATACCCTGGAAGGGGGCGAACGATGGCCAAACAACCACAAATTCAGGGCTTCACCAACTTTCAGCTTTCCAGCGAAGGTGCAAGGGTCGCGGTCTGGTCCGCGCACAAGACCTCACTTGACAAGACCGTGGACGTCCTTGTTCCGGCGGATGCGGTCTCCGACGCGCAGAAGGCGCACTTCGTGCGCATGGCTCGCCGCATCGCGCGGCTTAACAACGCCGCGCTTCCCCAGATATACGACATTGGCGACGACGGGTCGCCGTACGTGGTCACGGAGCATGTCGAGGCGCCAAGCATCGACGAGATGGTAAATCGGCGCGGCCCGATTGGCGCGAAGGAAGCATTGCTAGTGGCCGCAGGCGTCGCCGAGGCGCTTGCCGTTGCGCAGACGCAGATCCCGCTCGTCATCCGCAACATAAAGCCGCAGAACATACGCATCGACGGCACGTCCGTCCGCATAGCCGACTTCTCGCTCGCGATCATCGCGGGCGATCCCGAGGACGGTCCGGCGACGGACGAGGACGAAATCATCGGCACCCCGTCGTTCATTTCCCCGGAACACGCCGCGCAAAGCGCGGACGTCGATTTCCGCAGCGATATCTATTCGCTGGGCATGACGCTCTACTTCGCTACGACGGGAGCCACGCCCTTCGGCTCCTCCGCCCCGTTGGACATTCTGGAACTGCAGAGAAACGGCGAGATCCCAGATGTCCGCCAGCTCAACCAGACACTTCCTCCGGCGTTCTCGCTCCTCCTTGGCAGGATGCTCATGAAGGACCCGGCGCTTCGCTACGCCTCATGGGGCGACTTGCTAGACGATGTCCGCCGCCTTCTTGCAGGCCGGCCGCTTTCCTCGCGCAAGGTGAGGCCCGACGCGAAGCATACAATGCGCACGGCCATAACGACGCAGCCCGCGCGGCAGGCGGAGTCCGCAGGCGAAAGCGCCGCGAAACCGGTGCAAAAGCCGAAGTCGCATCCATTGGCCTGGCTTGTCCTTCTCCTCTGGCTTGTCTGGCTGGCGAATGCGCGGATGGGCAATCCGATCGGTCTCCCGCCGAAGTTCGCCCCACGGATCACAATTCCTGCCATTGATGCCAGACTGAACACCTACTACGCAGACGCCTTCGACGAGACCTCCTCCGGCGGCGTGACCGCAACGGCCTCAGCGACTACGCCCGCCCCGGCCAGCCGCAAGCTTTCCCAGATCCCGCCGAACCCCAACGCCACGCTTGGCAAAGGCGCCTCCCGCCCGGCGGCAACCCGCCCCGCCGCAAGCCCCGCGCCATCCGCTCCCGCTCAAAGCCCCGCGCCTGCGGCGCCGCGCGAAGGCGCTTCCAAGCCCGCTCCAAGCACCGCCACCGTCCAGCAGCGGGACGCCCAATCCAACGGATCCGTGTCCGTCAAGGCCTCCGTGGCGGCCGCAATCCGTGCCGGCGACTTCGCCGCAGCACACAAGGCGCTGGCCAACGATATCGACGCCGAGGATGCCGCGGCGATGCTTCGCGATATGCTGCCAATCGACGAGGCGGCAGGCGACGCCATCCTGATGCGCCGCGGCGAGGAGATCAATCTCACCTACAATGGCAAGGCCCGCACGGTGGTGCCGCTTCGCCGCGCCGGATCCACGCTCACAGTCCGCTTCTCGGCATCTGGCATCGAGAAGGAGATACCGATCGACCTCTCCAAGATCTCGGACTCCGAGAAACTTGCCTTCATGAACCGCTGGGCGAGCGATGCCAAGAGCCATGCCATAGCGGCCGTGGTCGCTCTCCGTGCCGGAGACGACCGCGCCTTCCACCTCCATGCCGCCGATGCCGGCGCCCTCGCACCTTACCTGAACTCCACTGTTCGGTAGGGGTCTTCCACACGACAACGGATCTTGCACAAGGCCCAAATGCTTTCAAGCGCTGACAAGGAGATACGCGCCGGGGAGGCGAGGCTTGTGCTGGGGTCGTCGTCGCCCAGGAGGCGGCGCCTTCTGGCTGAGGACGGCTACGTCTTCGATATCCTTTCGCCGGATGCGGACGAGGTCGCGGACGCCGATGATCCGGCGGGGAGCGTCCTGGCCAACGCCATCGCCAAGAACGAGGCTTGCCGCCGCCTGCGCCCTGACGCTGTCATCCTCTCAGCGGACACTCTCGTCTGGATGGCTGGCCGCATCTTCGGAAAGCCGGCGGACATCGACGAGGCAGCGGAGTTCCTCCGCGCACTGTCCGGAAGGAACCATACCGTCTTCACGGCGGTGGCGGTGTCGTCGCCGTCGATGGAGCGCCCGATGTCGCGGATCGAGGCGTCCGTGGTGCGTTTCAGGACGCTGGACGAAGCGGCGATAGCCGCCTACATCGCCAAGGTCAGGCCGCTTGACCGCGCCGGGGCCTACGACATCTCCGACTACGGCGACATCGTGGTGGAGCGGATATGCGGGTCGTACACCTGCGTGGTCGGCCTTCCGATGGAGGCCGCGCGGGATCTGCTAGGGAAGGCCGGCGCGTTCCCGGCCAAGGGATGAGCGGCAAGGTCTGCGCCATGGGCGGCAAGGTGGCGAAGATCGCGATCGACGGCACGTCCAGCGGCGTGCTTTTCGACTACGCCGTGCCGGATTCGCTCGCGGACAAATGCGGCATAGGCTTCCGCGTGCGCGTGGAGTTCGGCCGCCGCAAGGCGACGGGCTATGTCGTTGACATGGCGGAGGCCGCGGAGGCGCCGCGGACGGCCGATGGCAAGCCGCCCCGCAAGCTGAAACCGATCGAGGGCGTGGACGGGGACCGCTCCGTCATACTGCCGCCGCTCATGAGGCTTGCCCGCTGGATGGCCAGGTACTACATCGCGCCGATAGAGCGGTGCGTCCAGACGCTCCTTCCATCGCCGGTCAGGTCCGGAAGAAGCAGGGAGGTCGTCCGCCTGTACGTCGAGGCCGTCGAGGGGGCGAAGGACGATGCCCTCACGCCGCGCCAGAAGACATTGCTCGCGGACATAGCGCGCGTCGGCGGAGGCTGGCTCCAGCAGGTCGTCGCCGAGTTCAAGTGCACGCCCGACACGCTTCGCCGCCTGGAGAAGGCGGGAGTCGTCACAATCGAGGCCCGCGAGCGGCGTCGCGATCCATTCGCCGGACGCAGGGTCGTGCCCTCGAAGCCGTTGCCGCTGAACGACGAGCAGAAGGCGGCGCTCGACCTCGTGCTGTCGGGAAACGCAGGGGACGCCAAGGCGCCGCCTAAGCCGGTGCTCCTCTTCGGCGTGACGGGATCGGGCAAGACCGAGGTCTATCTGCAATCCATCGCCGCCATGCTCGCGCAGGGCAGGGGAGCCATCGTCCTCGTCCCGGAGATCGCGCTCACGCCGCAGACGGTCCAGCGCTTCGCCTCGCGCTTCGGCGAGAGCATCGCCGTCCTTCACAGCGCGCTCTCGGACGGCGAGCGCTTCGACGAGTGGCGGCGCATACGCGAAGGCAAGGCGCGGGTCGTCGTAGGCCCCCGCTCGGCGGTCTTCGCGCCGGTCGAGAACCTCGGCCTCATCGTGGTGGACGAGGAGCACGAGCCATCCTACAAGCAGGACGAGTCGCCGCGCTACAACGCCCGCGACGTGGCCGTGATGCGCGCCCATCTCGAGGGCGCGTCGATCATCCTTGGTTCCGCCACGCCTTCGCTCGAATCGTGGAACAACGCCCAGATCGGCAAATACGTCCTCGCGCGGCTCTCGCGCCGCGCGGCCGCGGATGCCTGCATGCCGCTCGTCCACATCATAGACATGCGCCGGGAAGTTGCCGAGACGGGCAAGGGCGGCCTTTTCTCGCGGGCTCTCATGGACGCCATCCACGACCGCCTCTCCCGCGGCGAGCAGACGCTCCTCTTCCTCAACCGCCGCGGATACGCGACGTCCCTCGTATGCCAGTCGTGCGGATATGTCGCCACCTGCGATGCGTGCGAAATCCCGTTCACTTACCACAAGCGCGACGACTGCCTCCGCTGCCACATCTGCGGCACATGGCGGCATGTCCCCGCCGTCTGCCCGTCATGCGGGGAGCCGGGGTGCAAATGCCTCGGGACGGGGACGCAGCGCATCGAGGAGATAGTCTCGAAATGCTTCCCCCATGCGCGAGTCGCCCGCATGGACGCCGATTCGACTTCGCGCAAGTTCTCCCACGACGACATCCTCGGAGACTTCAAGGCCGGACGCACCGACATCCTGATCGGCACACAGATGATCGCCAAGGGGCTCCATTTCCCGAACGTCACGCTCGCCGGCATAATGATGGCGGACTCCAGCCTCCGCATACCGGACTTCCGCGCCGGCGAGCGGACATTCCAGCTGCTGGCGCAGGTCTCGGGGCGCACGGGACGCGGCGCGATAGCCGGAGAGGTCTTCGTGCAGACCTTCTCGCCGGAACACCCGGCCGTGCAGATGGCGCGCACGGAGAACTTCGCCGATTTCGCCAAGGGCGAGCTCGCCTCGCGTCGTGAACTCGGCTACCCTCCCTTCTCGCATCTCGCCCGGATAGCGCTTCACGGTCCTGACGAGGGCGATGTCGCCTCGCTCCTAGGACGGATCGCGGCGGCGATAAGAGCCAAGGCCCCCAAGGACGTGAGGATTTCGGATGTGGTGCCGTCGTCGCTCGCCAAGGCATGCGACCAGTACCGCTACGAGATCATCATGCGGGCGCCGTCCGTGGCGCGCATGGAGCCGGCGATAACGTCCGCGATATCCTCCGTGCGCGTTCCAGACCGCATGCGCCTCGCGATAGACATCGACGCCATCAGCGTTTGCTAGAGCGGTATCAAATAATGTGTAGCCACAAGTGGCATGTAGGTTCAGCTCACGCAAAGAAGGCAAGGACAAATGTATCTGGTGTGGTGATTATAATTGCGGACGCGGAAAATGCGAACTGTCTCCTACCGGATGGCACAAGCGCAGTCGCTAGCACGTCTTAGGCCCTCCGTTCTTTCCGTGTCGAGCGCCATGGATTTTTTTGCGATCGCGAGCGGGATTTCTATCACACTCTTGCGCGAATTGCCAATAGCGTGCGACATTCTTACGGCATGAGTTTTCGCACACTTTTTGATATTTGGCAAAAGTGTGCGAAAATTTTTGACGGCGGAGGACGAGTTGTGGCATAATGGCATCGCTTTCAAACCTTGGGAGAAGCAGCCATGTTTTTTGGACGCGACTACTATCTGGACAGGCTTGCGGAACTGCTGTCAAAACCAACGGCATCGGTCGTTACCTGCCGCGGGCGGCGTCGCGTCGGGAAATCGACGCTTTTCGAGGAGTTTGCGCGGCGCAACGGATGCCGCTTCCTCAAGATCGAAGGTCTGACCCCAGGACGTCGGATTCGCGACGTGGACCAGCGCGTGGCCTTCGGCCAGCAGCTCGCGCGGCAGAGCCGGCTGCCGGAGGTCGTGCCGGCCAACTGGCCCCAGGCCTTTCAGCTTGCGGACAGCGTGATAACGGACGACGGATGGACGCTTCTGCTGCTTGACGAGATTTCCTGGATGGGCGCGAAGTCACGGACATTCGCCGCCGACCTCAAGGTCGCGTGGGACAACCTCTTCCGAAAGCACGACAGGCTGATTCTCGTCCTGTGCGGCTCCGTTTCATCATGGCTCACCGACAACATCGTGAAAAGCACGGGATTTGTCGGCCGTCGCTCGCTCGACTTCGTCCTGCCCGAACTCCCGGTCTCCGACGCGGTGAAGTTCTGGGGCGAGGCGGCCGCCCGCCGCTCGACCCGCGAAATCCTCGACACCCTGGCCGTGACCGGCGGAGTCCCCCGCTATCTGGAGGAGATGAACCCCGCGCTTGCCGTCGATGAAAACATCCGCCGGACATGCTTTCTGCCCGATGGATATCTTTTCGCCGACTTCGAGAACATCTTCGACCGCGTGTTCGGGCGGCAGGCCAGGCGGAAGCGGCAGATTCTCGGCGCGCTCGCGGACGGGCCGAAGTCCGTCTCGGAAGTCGCGGACGCGCTTCGGATCGAGCGCAACGGGACGCTTTCCGCCGACCTTGGCGAACTCGACACGGCGGGCTTTGTGGCGGCCGACCGCGGACTCAACCCCGCGACGGGGGAGCCGGCGCTTCAGACGCGCTACCGGATCAAGGACTGCTATACGCGCTTCTATCTCCGCTATGTCCTTCCTGAACGGGAGCGGATAGAGAAGGGGCTCTTCGACGCCGCGCCGCTTTCGTCCCTTTCCGGCTGGGAAACCCTGCTCGGCCTTCAGTTCGAGACGCTAGTCGCCAACAACTTCAAGTCCCTGCTGCCAAGGCTTGGTCTCTCCGGGGTGAACATCCTTTCCGTCGGACCCTGGATCCAGCGGGGCGGGCGGGGTTCCGGCTGCCAGATCGACCTTCTGGTTCAGACCGAGTCATCCGCCTACGTCGTGGAGATCAAGCGGCGGCGTGAAATAGGGGCGGATGCAATCGACGAAGTCCGGGAAAAGGTCTCCCGGCTCCCGCTCAGGCGCGGCCTGTCCGTCCGCACGGCCCTCGTTTACGATGGCGAACTCGCCCCGTCCGTCGTGCGCTGCGGCTGGTTCGACTTCCTCGTCCCGGCGGAAGAGCTATTCCGCTGACGCGCAGGGCGAGTCCCTTCAGGGCATATTGGCAACTGGCAACATTGGGACTGGCAACACTTTCGCATTGGCAACATTGCCATCCCGGCCCTCCCCCTTTCTGCTATCATGTCCCCATCGTCTGCGGCGGTTGCCGCGCAAACGAACCTCGAAAAGGAGACTTCACCATAACGGCTAGACACTAACGGCTAGCGACTGACCACTAACGACCGAATCCCATTTTGCGCATCTGCGCAACTGCGACGATCCGTGGGAAAGCAACTTCTTCAAATACTTCGCGATGAACTTCAACGCGCTGGGATTGAAGAGTCTTACGGCGACATGCTATGCGGCCTCGCCCTTCGCGCAGATGGAACTGGATCTGTTCAGGGAGCCGGTTTTAACGCAAAGCCGCAAAGAACGCAAAGGTACGCAAAGGGAGAAGCAGCCTTACAAAATAGTCATCACCGAGGTGAAGGACGAAAATGGCGACGGACGCATCGACCTCGCCGATGTGGAATGGTTGATCCGGAATCAAAAGAATGTCCTGACGAAGCTGAAGGGCGACGGCGACTTCCGTTCGCCGGAATGCGTCGCGCTTCTGAAGGAGGCGGACATCGTTGTCACCAACCCGCCGTTCTCGCTTTTCCGTGAGTACATGGCGCAGCTTGTGGAATACGGCAAGCGTTTCCTCATTATCGGCAACATGAACGCCGTCACCTACCGCGAGATTTTCCCTCTCATAAAGGAGAACAAGGTCTGGCTCGGCAACAAGGCCGGCCATTTCTGGTTCAAGGTGCCCGATGACTACGAGGAGAAGGCGACGGACTTCAAGGTGGACGAGGAGGGGCGGAAGTGGCGTCGCATGGGCAACATCTGCTGGTTCACCAACCTAGACTTCGCGAAGCGCCATAAGAAGATGGTGCTCTTTCGCAACTACTCGCCTGAGGCCTATCCGAAGTATGACGACTATGGCGCAATAGATGTTTCCAAAACGGGAGACATCCCTTGCGACTACTTTGGCATCATGGGTGTACCGATAACATTTATGCAGTACTACAACCCCTGTCAGTTTGAGATCGTGGGCAAGATTGATTCTGGTGAAATCAACGCATGGAACATTGCCAATCCAAGGATTGGAGGAAAAACAATTTTCAAGCGCGTTGCAATTCGCCGCCGTGCGGAGGAAGGAAGCAAGACATGAAGATTGAGGAAATGAAGATTCCCGTCCGTGAGGTCTTCGACGGCTATGTCGATTCGGCGGAGCTGGGCGTTAAGGGATACGGTGGAAAACTGAATATCCGACCGGCCTTCCAGCGCGAGTTCGTCTACAACCCGCAGCAGCGCGCCGCCGTCATCAACACCGTGCGGCACGGCTTCCCGCTGAATGTCATGTACTGGGTAAGAAACGGCGAAGGCGGCTTCGAGATGCTGGACGGGCAGCAACGGACGCTTTCCATCTGCCAGTATGTGAACGGCGATTTCTCCATCGCGCACCAGTATTTCACCAACCTCACGATCGAAGAGCGCGAGCAGATTCTTGACTATCCGCTTACCATCTACATCTGCGAGGGCGACGAGCGTGAACGGCTTGACTGGTTCGAGGTCGTGAATACGGCGGGCGAACAGCTGAACGCGCAGGAGCGCCGCAACGCCCAGTACACCGGCGAATGGCTCTACGACGCCAAGCGGCATTTCTGCAAGACGGCGTGCGCCGCAGTCGCGATTGCGGACAAATTCATCGCAGGGAGCGCCATTCGCCAGGATTACCTTGAGACGGCTCTTGGCTGGATTGCGAACCGTGACGGCGGAGACATCCTCGACTACATGGCGGCGCACCAGCACGACAAGGACTGCTCCGACCTTTGGGACTACTTCAAGTCCGTCATCGGCTGGACAAAGGCGACCTTCCCCGTTTTGCGCGTGAAGCTGATGAAGGGGTTGCCGTGGGGAATCTACTTCAACAATCATGGAAGCGGGACCTATGACCCCGCAACACTTGAAGCCCGCATTTCTCAGCTGCTGCGTGATGACGAAGACATAGGCGACATCACCAATCAGCGCGGCATATACGAGTATCTGCTTGATGGCGACGAACGGCATCTTTCGATTCGGGCTTTTTCGCCGAAGATGGCGCGGACGGCCTACGAACGGCAGAAAGGCGTCTGCCCCATCTGCGGAAAGCATTTCGAGATCGAGCGGATGCATGCCGACCACATAAAGCCCTGGGCCAATGGCGGGCGTACTACGGCGGAGAACTGCCAGATGTTATGCGCCAACTGCAATCTCAAAAAGGGCGCGAAGTAGCGTACGAGCGCGGTAATTCTCCGCACCGTGTTCTTGCGGATTGCGCGGAGCGCAAATCTATGCGCCTTTCGCCGAAGCCGAGAGTAACGCCCCCTGCTGCGGCAATCCGTTCGACGATGCCGACAATATCGACGAAATCGTAGGGGCAGCTGCCTGTTCGACTTGTCGGGATCGTCGAGTTTGGCGGTTTTCGCCGCAGCCGACTTTGGTACAATGAACCACATGATGAAGAACATGGCAGCCCCCATAGCGCTCTCTTGCGCGATATCCGCCGTGGCCTCGAATGCCCTGGCGGCGAACTACGTCGTAGCCTGCGTAGGCGACAGCATCACATACGGGCATGGCTCAACCGAGGGCCGCACCTACCCCGCGCAGCTCCAGGAAATCCTTGGCGAGGGCTGGCAGGTCCTGAACTTCGGCCACAACGCACGCACGGCCCTTGACGACGGCAAGGAATGGAACGGGACGGAAGGCATGGGCTACCGCTCATCCCCCGAGTTCGAAAAGGCGAAGAAGAGCAAGCCGGACGTCGTGATATTCATGCTCGGAACGAACGACTCCAAGCCGATCAACTGGGACGACCGCTCCGAGGACTTCAAGCACGACTACACGGCCCTGGTCGATGACTTCCTGGCGCTTGACCCCGCGCCGGTCGTCATCATCGGTGTCTCGCCGTTCGTGAAGAAGGATTCCTTCTCCATCCGCGAGTGGGTCGTGGGCGAGGAGATCGCCCCTTGGCAGAAGGCGTTCGCCGCGGAGCGCTCGCTTCCATGCGTGGATGCGCACGAGCTTCTTCGCAAGAACGCCGCGGAAGCCTTCATCGGCGATGGCGTACATCCGAACAACACCGGCTACGGCTTCCTGGCCAACGCGTTCGCCGCGAAACTGCGCGAGCTAGAGCCCACGCTGGCGTCACGCCGTGCCGCCCATCCGCGCCCGATTCCGATCCCGCGCATGGAGTTCGACCAGGAGGCCGCTTTCGCATTCCTGCATGTCACGGACATCCAGGACCGGGGCAAGCTGTCCGACAGATCCGCCGCCGTGCTCCGCTCGTCGATCGCGGCCACTAAGCCGGCGCTGGTCGTCCTCACCGGGGACAACGTGGACGGCGGTTGGAATGGCAAGGAAGCCTTCGTGAAGGCGATGGAGCCAGTCGTCAAGATCTTCGAGGAGACCGGGACCAAGTTCTGCGTCACGTTCGGCAACCACGATTCGGAGAAGACCGGCGACGACAGCTTCACGCGCCAGCAGCAGTACAACTGGTTCCGCGAGCGCGGAGGCAAGCTCTTCGTGGACCACGACCAGCCGATGCTTTCCGGCGTTGGCAGCGGTGCCATAGACATCGCCGTGCCGGATGGCGGCCCCGCGCTGTTCCGTCTGTACGTGATGGACTCCGGCGACAACGCCAAGGGCGGCGGATTCGACGGATGCCGCCGCGACCAGATCGAATGGTACGAGGGCATCGCCGAGAACCTGCCCCATCTCTGGTTCCAGCACATAATCGTCCCTGACGCGGCGGACCACGGTCTCTTCCGCGCCGCGGCCGAGGGTGGCGTAGACATGGTCGTTCGCGGCGAGAAGATCAAGGCGGCGCTTTCCGAAGGGGTCGCCGGTGAATTAAAAGGTTCCCTGAACGCCACCAAATGGGAAACGTACCGCGACGAAGACCACACATTCCAGGGACGCACGCTCTACCAGTCCTGGATACGCAACGGCCGCATGAAAGGCGCCTTCTTCGGCCATGACCACTTCAACACCTTCGACGGGATCGACGAGAACGGCATCCGCATAGGCGCCACCAAGGCATTGACCGTGACCGCCTTCAACGACGGCGATCCTGGCCTCAGGCTTTTCGTGATCCACGCCGACGGATCGTTCGAGACGGAGAGCGCCACGGAGAAGAAGCCCTTCCCGGCAGCCGAAGGTGGCCGCCCATACAGACCCGCACCGCTTCCGCTTCCGCGCGCCAAGCCATGACCTGCGGCGTCACAGGCCGCATCGCGGTCCTCGCCGACCTGCACTACGTCGTCGAGGCCGCCGCCATGAAATCGGCGATCCTGCGCTGGGCGCTCGGCAAGGCGGAAGCGCTCGGCTGCAAGGCCGTCGTATGCGCCGGCGACATGCTCGGCACCGGGACCGTGCGCGAGGCGCGCGAGCTGCACGCCATGCTGGCGTCGCAGCCGCTACCGGTCTTCATTACGCATGGCAACTCGGAGTTGCGGACGCCGTCGGAAACCGCCGACGCGTTGTCGATCCTTGCGTCAGACGCCGCGCCACCGCCCGGCGTAGTCCTCGTTGACTCGTCGCGCCTTTACGCCGACCCGGCGGAACTCGACGCGATCGATGGCGGATGCGGGCTTCTGGTAACACATGTCCCGCCGCAAGAATGGGGCGCGGCCCCGCTCGAGGCGTTTCGACGCGCCGTTGACAGAGGGGCGGTATCGCTCGCGGTGGCCGGCCATGAACATGCCGACGCCATTCTGGAGAATGGCCGTTGCGTCCTTCTGCGCGGACTAGACCCCGACAAGGCCACGGGAGGTCCGCCTTCCTTCGCGACGTTCGTCACGGACGGGCGCGGATGGAGGCTTGAGGCGACCCATGAATTCCCGGGCATACGGCCGGAGGAGTGGTCGGACGATTTCAGACGCTCCTTCCTCGACGACCTAGGCCTTTCGACCATGTACGACCCGTTCGGCGGGCTGGCCTTCGCCACGGATAACGGCGTGAAGTGCGTAGAGCTGCGCCATGGATCGTGGAAACCGGAGGAGGGCGATGCTCTGGCCGCCGCAATCGGATCGTGGCGTGCCGCCGGAGGCCGCGTCCTGTCTTCGCATCTGCCGAGCCTGTCGTTCCCGGATGGCGAGGTTTCCGGGGAGGAAGGCGTCCGCCAGGCCTGCGAGACGGCGCTCTCGCTCGGATGCGACCGCGTGACGATCCATGTGCCCGGCGTCAAGGCCCGCGAATGGGAGTCGCGGAAGGACGAGGTCGTGGCGGCATACATGCGCGCGCTCGCGCCGCTTGCGGGATCGCGCGTAGCGATCGGGGTGGAGAACATGCATACGACGGGCGAGGCTCCGGAGGAGCGGGGCTTCGGCTTCATCCCGCAGGAATGCGCGGAGCTGATCGGATTGCTCCGCGAGGCAGTGGGGCCGTCAGTGGGGTTCCATTTCGACATCGGCCACGCCCGCAACAACCGCCCCTTCGACTCACGCTATCCAATAGGCGTCTGGTACTCGTCGCTTGGCGGCCTGTGCAATGGCATGCACATACACCAGGTCGTCACCAGACCAGGCGGGGGGATGGAGAACCATCTGCCGCTCACCGGCTTCTTCGACAAGCTGATACCGCTTTCGTCACTGATACTGGCGCGGCGGGAGGGGTTGCTGAACCGCGCCCCGATGTTCATCGAGGTGCGTGGTGGCGCCGGTCCGGCCTCTTGGTCCGCGCTTCGCGTGTGACGCCCGTAGCTGGCGGAGCCAGTGGGTTTCAACGCAAAGGCGCAAAGAACGCAGAGGACGCAAAGACGGGGCGCTACCGCGCCGGTCAAAGGAAGCTGTCGCGTCGCCTCGCTAGCGGCAGAGCGTGTATAGGACGCCCGCGACGACAGCCGAGCCGATGACGCCGGAGACGTTCGGTCCCATCGCATGCATGAGGAGGAAGTTGGTCGGATCGCTTTCGAGGCCGACCTTGTTCGCCACGCGCGCGGCCATCGGGACGGCGGAGACGCCGGCCGAGCCGATGAGCGGGTTGATCTTCTCCTTGAGGAAGAGGTTCATGAGGCGCGCCATCAGGTTGCCGGCGGCGGTGCCGACGCAGAAGGCGACGAGGCCCATGCAAAGGATCTTGAGCGTCTCGACGGAGAGGAACTTCTCGCATGCGAGCTTGGAGCCGACGGCCAGGCCGAGCATGATCGTCACGATGTTGCAGAGCGGTCCGGAGCAGGTGTCGGCGATGCGCGCCACGGAGGGTCCGACCTCACGGGCGATGTTGCCGAACATGAGGGCACCAACCAGCGGCACGGCGCTCGGAAGGAGGAGCCCGCAAAGGAGGAGGACGATCAGCGGGAAGCAGACCTTCTCCATCTTGGAGACGGGGCGGAGCTGCTTCATCTTGATCTTGCGCTCTTCAGGCGGGACGATGAGCTTCATGATCGGCGGCTGGATGATCGGGACGAGGGCCATGTAGGAGTAGGCCGCGACGGCGATCGCGCCGAGGAGTTCCGGTTTAAGCTTGGAGGTCAGCCAGATGGCGGTCGGGCCGTCGGCGCCGCCGATGATGCCGATCGAGGCAGCGCCCTGGAGGTCGAAGCCGAGGACGATGGCGCCGAATAAGGCGATGAAGATGCCGAACTGCGCCGCCGCGCCGAGGAGGGCCGTCTTCGGATTGGCGATCAGCGGGCCGAAGTCGGTCATTGCGCCGACGCCCATGAAGATCATGATCGGGAAGAGGCCGGTGTCGATGCCGAAGCTGAAGAAGTAGTGCAGGAAGCCGCCCGGTTCGGTGAGGCCAGTCGCGAAGTCCATCATCGGTGGATTGGTGACGCCCGCTAGCGGGAGGTTGGCGAGGAGGCCGCCGAAGCCGATCGGGAGGAGCAGCAACGGCTCGAAGCCCTTGACGATCGCGAGGTACATGAGGATTATGCAGATGAAGATCATCACGAACTGGCCGGCGCCGTAGGGGATGATGCCGCCGAGGACCTTGACCTGATGCCCCGCATGGAACTTGCCATCCCAATCGTAGTAGCCTTCCGTGATGTGGGCGGGCGCCTCCTTCTTGAAGAAGCCGGCTATGCCGGTGGTGCCGAGGAGATTGCTGACGCGTTTGCGCATCTGCTGCCATGTCTCCGCCGGCGCCTGCTTCGTCGCGGCTATCTCGATATCGGCCTTTGTCGCCGGGACATAGACGAACGCGCCTTCGGGTCCGGTGCGCTTCGCCTCGACCGTCACCGATATGGCATGATCGTCATGTCCTGCGGCCGGCGTCGCGGACGTTGTGGCGTCGCTTTCCTGCGCAAAGACGCACGATGCTGCGGCCATAATGGCCAAGGAAGCGAAAAACACGCAGATCTTCTTCATTTTCCAGTCCTGTACGATTGCAACAGGCGCCTAGCCTGCATTGAGTCTCCGTCCCGCCATGCTGGTACATCGCGTGAACGGATTGAAACATTATACCAGATGATGGCGTTTCGGGCGTGGAAACATGGAGGTCGGCGCTACCTGACCTTCACGCGCATGAAGAACGAGTCGCCAGCATCGGCGGGTGGCGTCGCGATCAGCCGAATCCTGCCGTTGTCCGGGGAAGAGAAGGTGACGCCGATGCCGTCGGAGGAGAA
>JAFSZJ010000033.1 GCA_017458965.1 Kiritimatiellia bacterium
CAAGCGCCAGGAAATGTTCAAAAAGGTCGGCCGCAACGATCCGTGCCCGTGCGGGAGCGGAAAGAAATTCAAGAAGTGCTGCGGTAGCCTTCGCTCGCCTTAAGGAAAGTATCTACCGGGCATACTGCCATCCGATCATCGGAATATCGCCACGCAAGGCCGCGCCGGGACGGGACCCGGCGCACAAGACTCTTACTGGCGATAGCGGCATTGTGGTATAATCGTTGCCCTGATGCAAGAGGCAATAGGAAGCGCGCCGGGACAGGGCCCGGCGCACAAGGCTCTTATTGTAGGCGGAGGGATGCCCCCCGCCCCCCGCAGTGGTAAGAGTGTTGTCGGGGCGGCCCTGTCCGCCCCCGCCAAGCGCACCCAGCCGCGATTGAAGGGCTTCGACTACTCGAAGCCCTTCTTCTATATGGTGACGCTGAAGCGCTTGACAGGGCTGGCGCCATTTTCGCGGATCGCCGAGGGTGAGAAGCCGGAGCATTACCTGATCGAGAACGAGATCACCCGCGCCTTTGCGCAGGTGATCCGCAGTTTCCACACGACCTGCCGCAGCTTGGCCCCAATCGAGTGCTTCACGGTCATGCCCGACCACCTTCACCTGCTCCTGAAGCTGGAAGAGGGGCCGGACACCAAGCCGCTCGGCACCTACGTGCACTGGCTCATGCGTGCGCTGGCGGAGGAGTATTGGGCGCACGCACCGGGACTGGGCCCGGTGCACAAAACTCCTAATGGTGGCGCTACGCCCCGCCCCCTTAAGAGTGTTGTGCGGGGCGCCCCGTCGCCCTGCGTTGCGGAAGATGTGGGCGCATGCGCCCACATATTCCGCCGCGACTGGCACGATTGGATTGTGAAGCGCGACGGGCAGCTGGCCGCCTTCACGCGCTATATCCGCGAGAACCCGGAGCGGGCATGGCTACGCAAGCATAACGCGCAGTTTTTCGGCACGGTGCGCAAGGTCCCTTTTCTTGGCCGCGAGTGGTTTGCATACGGCAATACGGCGCTCCTCGACCTTCCCGCCCTCTTCGCCGTAAAGGGCCACCGCGCCACGAAGCCCGGCTCGCCCGAATGGGACGCTCTCGTCGAGGGGTGCGCCCGCATCGGCCCAGGCGGCGCAGGCGTTGGCACCTTCATGAGCCCGCTCGAAAAGGAATGCGGCAACGCCATAGCCGGCGCCGGCGGCAAGTGGATCGTGCTCTGTCCTGAGGGCTTCGGCGAGCGCTGGCATCCGCCACGCGAAAAGGAGCGCTTCTGCGCCGAAGGGCGCATGCTCTTCCTTTCGCTCTACCCCGAGCTTGAGCGCATGCCCACCAAGGCCGAACTCTACGCCCGCTGCCACGAAATGGGCGATTTGGCGGTAGCATCCCTACCGCAGCCATGACGGCCAATATCGTTTGGCGTTAAACCCTTTGGCGCGTGGTATAATCGCATCAACAATTCCGCACAAGGAAAGGAAGCACCATGAAAAAGGCACCATTGTCCCTGATCGCAATGCTGGCAGTAGCCGCGCAGGCCGACGTTTCGGTTTCAAAGGTTTTCGGCTCCAACATGGTGCTGCAACGTGACAAGCCTGTGCCTGTCTGGGGCAAAGCCGCGCCAGGCGAGGATGTCCGCGTGTCGTTCGCAGGCCAACAACTCGCGACCAAAGCCAACGATGCCGGTGACTGGCAGATTGAGCTAAAGCCCCTCAAGATGTCGAAGGACGGCGCCGAGCTTGTCGTTGCCGGCCCGGCGAACACGAACGTCTTCAAGAATGTCCTCGTCGGCGATGTCTGGCTCTGCTCGGGACAGTCGAACATGGAGATGTCTTTCGGCTGGGGCATCTACGATGGCGACAAGTTCAAGGCGGAGTCCGACCAGTTCCCGACCATCCGCCGCATGAAGATCAGGAAGTGCACGAAGGAACAGGCGGAACCATACGATGTTCCGGTCGATCTCGGCTGGGCCGTGGCCTCGAACGCCTTCCCGCACATCACGGCCACCGGCTACTTCTTCGCCCGAAAGCTCACGCAGGAGCTCGGCATTCCGATCGGCCTCATCGATGACAGCTGGAGCGGCTGCCGCATAGAGCCGTTCATATCCGGCGAAGGCTTCCACCTCGTCCCAGCGCTTGCCTCCTTCGCCACGAAGATCGACGAGCTGGATCCGACGACCGAGAAGGGCAAGGAGACACTGTCAAAGGTCATCGCCAACGCGCGCAAGTGGGCCGACGACGCCGAAGCCGCGCTGGCCAACGGGAAGCGTCCGGCTGGCCAACCTCCGCAAATGCCGACCCTTGGCGGCATTACCGGACAGTACAACTGGATGATAGCACCGATCGCGCGCTTCCCGATCAAGGGCGCGATCTGGTACCAGGGTTGCTCCAACGGCGGTGAGGGCGACGAGTACATCGACAAGACCGAGGGTCTGGTCCTCGGCTGGCGCAAGGCCTGGGGCTACGACTTCCCCTTCTACTGGGTGCAGCTCGCCAGCTTCACCGGCGCCACGGACGACCCGGCCGGAGGCAACGGCTACGCCCGCATCCGCGACGCGCAGCGCAAGGCGCTCGACCGCATCCCCAACACAGGCATGGCCGTCGCCATAGACGTCGGCAACCCCGGCGACATCCATCCCAAGGCCAAGCTTTTCGTTGGCGAACGCCTCGCGCTCTGGGCATTGGCGAAGGACTACGGCAAGAACATCGTCTGCTCCGGACCGCTTGTGAAGGGCGCAGCCCTAGAACCCGCCGGACTTGACGAGGACCTCCCGCGCGTCCGCGTATCCTTCGACTACACCGGTTCCGGACTCATGGCCGGGAAGAAGGACTGGAAGACAAACGATCCTGTCGAAGAGGACGCCGAAGCCGACGGCAAGCTAAAGGGATTCGCGCTTCAGGACGCCGACGGCAAGTGGCACTGGGCCGAAGCCACCATCAATGGCAAGGATGTCGTCCTTTCCGCGAATGAGGTTAAGGCGCCCACGGCGGTTCGCTACGCGTTCCGCGCCAATCCGCTTGGCAAATGCAGCCTTTACAACAAGGAAGGCCTGCCGGCGTCGCCCTTCAGCATCAAGCTCCCGCAGCCTGAGCAGCCGGCGCAGACGGCTGAGCCGTAATCCGGCAGCCTGTCCGTGGCACCGTAGCCACCCGCCTGAAAATGCCCCCTCCCCTACTCCACCATGAGTGGAACCGGTGGCGATTCGATGGGCGTTTTGGTATCATTTCATCCAAGGAAATGACGCCTAAACAAGATCAGAAGCAGGTCTCTTCGCGCGGCACAAGGGGGCAGTTCATCTTTGTCACCTGCCTCACGCTTTCGCGGGCGCCGCTCATCGCCCTCTTCATGGCCGGGGCACTATGGTCGCTGAGGTATGACGCCGTCTGGCTGAAGTGGTTCAATCTGGTGTGCCTCGTCCTGTCGTCCGTGACCGACCTCTTCGACGGAATGCTCGCCCGCAAATGGCGCGTAACATCTCGCTTCGGCGCGGTCTGCGACCCGATGCTCGACAAGGTCTTCTTCATCGTCGTGTTCCCCACCCTCACGGCAATGCTCTTCCACGCCTGCGGCGCGATGCACTCTCTTCACATCGCGTTCGGTCTCAGCGCGGGAACTATCCAGACCGCACCGTACGGAGGTATCGCGCACGCTGTGACGATGCTGATACTCACCGTCACCTACATCGTCCGCGACCAGTGGGTGATGGCTCTCCGCGCCATTGCGGCAGGCGGCGGGGCCGACATGAAGGCGAACATGGTCGGAAAGATCAGAACGGCGCTCAGTTTCCCGATAGGGTGCCTTCTCTACTGCCACATCGCCTTCGGGTGGCGATGGCTCACTGCGCCGCTGATGTTGGCCATTGAGGTTTTCGCGATCATCCTGAACCTTTATTCGTTCGTCGCATACACGTTACGGTACAGGACGGCTTTTTCGGAGGAATAGACAAATGGCGTGGCTTGAGAAGCCCTGCGCGGATCTGAACGTCCGGCTGGAAAAGGACCTCTGGGCGATTTGCCCAAAGTGCAAAGCGCATGTCGGCAAGGACGAGTGGAAGCGCACCTACCCGCTCTGCCCGCGTTGCGGCGCACCTCGCCGCATAGGATGCCGCGACCGCATCGCGGAGATCACGGACAAGGGCTCCTTCGCCGAGATAGCGGCTGACGTCTCCACATCCGACCCCCTGTCGTTCGTCTCGGCAGGCGTGCGCTACGCCGATAAGGCAGCTGAAACTAAGGCGAAGACCGGCCTTGAAGAATCGATCATCGTCGGCACGGCGGCGATATCGGGTGTCCCGGTGGTGCTCGGCGTGATGGACTTCGCATTCTTCGGTGGAAGCCTTGGCAGCGGCACCGGAGAGAGGATCGTATGCGCGGCGGACGAGGCGATACGCCTCCGTCGCCCGCTGGTTCTCTTCTGCGCCTCGGGCGGCGCACGCATGCACGAAGGAATCGTCTCGCTGATGCAGATGTCGCGGACAACGGCCGCGATCGCCCGCCTCCACGAAGAGGGGCTTCCGTACATCGCTGTCCTGACGGATCCGACCACTGGCGGCGTCTCAGCCTCCTACGCATTCGTGGGCGACCTCGTCATCTCCGAGCCGCAGGCGCTCATAGGCTTCGCAGGACGCCGCGTCATCGAGAACACGATCAAGCAGAAGCTGCCCGATGATTTCCAGACCGCCGAGTACCTGAAAGCGCACGGCTTTCTCGACGCCATCGTCGAACGCAAGGACCTCACAGACTGGCTCGCCAAGACGCTCTCCTACTTCCGTCCGTCGCAATCCCCCGCGAAGGTCAAGGCACCATCAGCCAAGGCGTCGAAGGCGAAGGCCCGCAGCGCATGGGAGACAGTCCAGCTCGCCCGCGACAAGGACCGGCCGACGATCCGCGACTACATCGAGCTCGCCTGCGACGACTTCATCGAACTGCACGGCGACCGCCTTGTCGCGGACGATCCGGCGCTCGTTGGCGGCTTCGCGACGATCGCCGGCATAAAGGTGATGCTCCTCGGCCACCTCAAGGGCCGCACCATGGAGGAGAACCTCAAGTCCAATTTCGGCATGGCCAATCCCGACGGCTACCGCAAGGCGCTACGCCTGATGCGCCTCGCCGAGTTCTTCCATCTCCCGGTCGTGACCCTTGTCGACACCCCAGGCGCCTACCCCGGCCTTGAGGCGGAGGCCCGCGGACAGGCCGAGGCAATCGCGCGCAATCTCTACGAGATGGCGCGGCTCAAGACGCCGATCGTCTCCGTCATAACCGGCGAAGGCGGCAGCGGCGGCGCAATCGGACTCGCTGTCGGCGACCGCGTGATGATGCTCCAGAACGCCGTCTATTCGGTCATTTCCCCTGAAGGATGCGCATCCATCCTATGGCGCGACGGGCACAAGGCGGCCGAGGCCGCCGAAGCCCTAAAGATCACATCCGGCTCCCTCCTCGGCCTCGGCATCATCGATGCCGTCATCCCCGAAGGCGGCACCTCCAAGCCCGACAAGGCCAAGATCGCGGCCAATGTCAAGGCGGCGGTCGCTGCGGCCCTTTCCGAACTGATCGCACTGCCGGTCGATGAACTTGTCGACAAGCGCTACGCGAAGATCATGGCCCTCGGCGGAACCAGGGGAAAAGCATGATGCGCGATGCACAATGCGCAATGCACAATGCGGGATGCTGAATGGGTAATGGGGATTTGAGATGAAGGCGAAGAAGACAGAAAAGCCAATAGTCCGCATAACGGACACCACGCTTCGCGACGCCCACCAGTCGCTTTGGGCGACGCGCATGCGCACGGAGGACATACTGTCCGTCATCGACACCGTTGACGCCGCCGGCTACTACTCGCTCGAATGCTGGGGCGGAGCCACGTTCGACGTGTGCCTCCGCTTCCTGCGCGAGGATCCGTGGGAGCGTCTGCGCCTCATCAAATCGCATTGCAGGACGCCGCTCCAGATGCTCCTGCGCGGACAGAACATCCTCGGCTACAAGCACTATCCGGATGATGTCCTCCGGCGGTTCATCGAGCTTTCCGCCAAGAACGGCATCGACATATTCCGCGTCTTCGACGCCCTGAACGACACCCGCAACCTCGAAGTGGCTATCCGCACGGTCAAGGAGGTCGGCGCACACGCGCAAGGCACGATCTCCTACACCTTCAGCCCCGTCCACACCGAGAAGGCGTATGTGAAACTGGCATCGGAGCTGGAGCAGCTCGGCGCCGACTCCATCTGCATCAAGGACATGGCCGGCATCCTCTCGCCGGGCGTCGCCGAAAGCCTCGTCCGCGCCATAACGGAGAAGGTCTCGATACCGGTGCAGCTGCATGGTCACATGACGAGCGGCATGGCCGTCGCCACATACCTGGCCGGCGTCCGCGCCGGAGCCGGGGCATGCGACGCGTGCGTCCCGTCGATGTCCGGCTGCTCGTCGCAGCCGCCCGTCAACACGCTTTGCGCGGTATTCGGGTCATACGGCATAGGCACGACGCTCGACCTCGACGCGGTCGCCAAGGAGGACGAATACTTCAAGTCCATCCGTCCCAGCCGCGAACCGCTCAAGGCATCGGGCCAGTTCGTCGATGCCGGCGTCCTTCGCCATCACATCCCGGGCGGCATGATCTCCAATCTCAGGAGCCAGCTCGACCAGCAGGGCGCGCTCGACCGCCTTGACGAGGTGCTCGAGGAACTTCCGCGTGTCCGCGCCGACATGGGCTACCCTCCCCTCGTCACGCCGACAAGCCAGATCATCGGCATACAGTCGGTGCTGAACGTCCTCGGCGGCAAGCGCTACGGCATGGTCACGGAGGAGACGCGGCGCTATGTGCTCGGCTACTACGGCCGTTCCCCGGCCAAGATCAACCCCGATGTCGCAAAGACGATCCTCAAGGGGGAGAAGCCGATCACCTGCCGGCCAGCGGATCTGCTCAAGCCAGGACTCGAGGAGGCGGCTGCGCGGCTCGACCCGAAACTCGCCACGAACGAGGAGGACATCCTCTCCTACTGCCTATTCCCGGAGGTGGCGCTAGGATACTTCGAGTGGCGCGCCACGCCAGAAGACAAGCGTCCGCCGATACCCGCCGACCTTGAACGCACCGCGGCCGCCCAACAATCTGACCACCAAACCACCAAACCACCAAACCACCCAGCCACCAAACCAACTTCGGCGGCCCCCGCCGACTCCATCACGGCACCTCTCGCCGGCACGTTCTACCGCCGCCCTGCGGCCGGCAAGCCCGACTATGCCAAGGAAGGCGACGTCGTCGAGGCCGGAACGGTCATCTGCTCCGTAGAGGCGATGAAGCTCATGAACGACATCGCCGCGCCATGCAAATGCAAGGTGGTCAAGTTCCTGGCGGAGCATGACGCCGCCGTAGCCAAGGGCCAGCCGCTGGTCGAGATCAAGCGCGTCTAGCGGGCTGAAGCCTATGGCTTCTGCGTCGTCGCACTATAAGGGCAAGGCAATGGGGAGCATTGTGGCGGACAAGACGGCCGCAGGTCGCAACGGGCCATGGACGAAGAAAAAGGCGTGGGAGTGGTACAACGCCCAGCCTTGGATACGCGGTTGCAACTACATGCCCGCAAGCGCGGCCAACCGATTGGACATGTGGCAGGAATTCGGCAGCGCGGAACGGTTCGCCGAGATGGACCGAGAACTCGCGCTCGCAGAATCCATCGGGTTCAACACCGTGCGAGTGCTCCTTGAGGAGAACGGCTTCGGCGCCTGGTACTACGAACATGACGACTTCATGCGGAACTTCGAAAGGTTCCTTTCCCTATGCGGGAGACACGGGATGCGCGCCATCGTCTGCCTCGGCAACGACTGCTCGCGCCCGAAGCCGCTGTGGTCGCTTCCCAAGCCCGGCCCCCAGCCTTGCGACTGGGGCTACCACGGCGCGCGCAGGCAGAGCCAGCACGGAAGCTTCCCGGGAATGACCGGCTACATAGCGGCGGACGATCCCGAACTGAAGCCGAAGTTCTTCAGGATGTGCGAGGAGGTCATGGCGAAATACCGCGATGACGACCGCATCCTCTTCTGGAACATCTGGAACGAGCCAGGCAACAACGGCCGCGAAAAGGTGTCGGCCCCTTTGGTGCGCGAGATGTTCGAACTCGCCTGGAGGACCGGCGTGACGCAGCCGTGCGCGGCGGACATCTGGGACGGACGCCTTGAGCCATCCATGGAAACGGCGGAAGGCGTCGCCGCCTCGCTCAGCGACATCATCAGCTACCACTCCTACCAGCCCCTCGCCGAACAGATCGAGCTTGCAAAGCGTCTCAAAGCCAGGTTCGAACGCCCCATGGTCAACACGGAATGGCTCGCGCGCATCCTCGGCTGCGACGTGCAGGACTGCTATCCGTTCTTCGCCCAGGAGCGCATAGGTTGCACATGCTGGGGTTTCGTGGCCGGCAAATACCAGACCTACGAACCATGGGAAGGCTTGTGGAGCCAGATCGAGAATGGCGGCGGCAAAGACTACCGTATGACGAAGTGGTTGCACGACCTCTTCCGTCCGTCTTTAAGACCATACGACCCGGAGGAGATCAGAATCATGAAGAACATCAACGAGCAGATGGACGCGGAGCGCGATGGCGATTCCCTGCGCGCCAGGATCGCCAAGACGCACAGGATCACGGGCGAGGACATGTGGTACGGCTACCGGCGCACGAAGTTCGACTTCGGCGGCCGCGAGGCGTGGATCGTCGAACCATCGACATCCGCCGCCGAAGGGATGCCGTGGACCTGGACGATGCAGTGGGCCGAGGCGTTCGTGGACCGCACGGGCGTCCTCGATCTCCTAAAGCTGGGCTTCCACCATGTGACGATCGACCTCTTCGCCACCCGCATGGACGAGGACGGCATCAAGGCCGCCGCCGAATACCAGGCGTATCTCGTCAATGATCTTGGCTTCGCGCCGAAGGCGAACCTCGTAGGGATGAGCTGGGGAGGCTTCTTCTCGACGCGCTATGCGGCCGCGCATCCCGAAAACGTGCGCAGGATATACCTGGACGCGCCGCTCATGAACTTCGACAACTTCGGCAACCCCGACTACGGCCGCATCGGAGGCTGGGCGAACCGAAAACCGGCGGACGGCGTGTGGACGGCCGACCCGGAAATGCCCGTCAACAAGGCAGAGGCCATAGCGGCGGCGAAGATACCGATACTGCTTATCTACGGCGGCTCGGACACAGTCGTGCCGCCTGAACAGAACTGCAGGCTCTTCGCGGAGCGCTTCACGAAGGCCGGCGGCGAACTTCAGGAAATCCCGCGCAACCTCTTCGGCCACCATCCGCACGGTCTCGATCCGGACAAGACGCAGCCAATCGTTGACTTTTTTCTGTGACCTGCCATCACATCGAGCGCGAGGCGAACTCGACGAAACGAACCCAGTCGTCGATGAGGTGGCCGTGGGCGCCTTCGCGGAAGACGATGGAAAACTTGTCGCCGGCTCCGAGCATGTCGTACACCTCCGTGACCTCGCGGTAGGTCTGGCATGTGCCGGGGGGATTTGACCAGGCGTCGCCATGAGCGACCGCGAACATAAGCGGGCGCGGGGCTATCAGAGCCGAAAGGAACGACTGGTCGAAAGGCAGCTCAGACTCCCGTCCGGCCCATGAGGCGAAACCATCGGCGAACCAGTACGACGCGAGGCGCGTGATGTCCGCGATGCGCTCGGAGCCTTCGCCGACGACACGGTAGGATGCGAAACCGCCGCAGCCGGAGTTGTTGTCGCCGCATGCCGCGATGCGACCGTCGGTCGCGGCGGCGAGCTCGACGGTCTTACCGCCGCGGGAGTGGCCCGTGATGGCGACGCGCGCCGGATCCGCCTCCGGAATTCGCAGAAGCGCGTCATAGGCCCTGTGGTATGTCCAGGCCCATGCGGAAAGGGCGCCGTATTCGCCCGGGAAGGCGACGTAGATGTCGCGGTCGCGTGTGCCGTAGCAATCCCGCGCCATGTCGCAGCGGTTGAAGATGGCGAATGCGAAGCCACGCTTGACGATCTCCGCGATGACGGCGTCCGACGCATACGACCAGCATCCGTCGCCGTTCAGTATGACTGGGAAGGGCTTGTCCGACTGGCGCGGCAGCCATAGTTCGAGCCCGAACACAAGCGGGATCGCGCCGCCGTAGACCGTGACGCGGTAGCAGCGTTTGCGCGACCAGCCAACGCCAATCGAGCGGCTTGCATCCGATTCCGAAATCATCTCGACGGTCGTCGCGGACGGATCGAGCGCCGGCGGCATCCCGCCATATTCGGCGCCGATGATGGCATCGGCCAGCTCGACGCGGCGCCGCGCCCACGTCGCGGCGTCCGTGACGCGTGTGCCGTCACGCATCGTGAGCAACTCCGGCGCGTCGCCGTGGTCCACGGCGGCGCACGAACGGGGATAAGGAAGATCGATCGTGTTCATGTCAGGATGGAAAACCTCGTGTCGGGACATCGGATTGGAGGGAAATGCGATCGACGATTCCCCGCTCCGATGTGGATGACGGCATGGTATCACACGCCCCAGCGCATCGGCAATCCTTTTGCGATTGCGGGGTTTGGTCGCGGGGCTGCGATGCCTCACGCGATGTCCGCGGCGAAAGCAGAGTTAATCTTATGCGGAGACGCGGAGGGCGCGAAGAATGAAAACAAGCTTATTGCTCACGCCTAACGGCGTTCGTGTCAGGTCGCTCATTTCTGGAGGTGCGGCGTCCCGCCGCGCTTTCCTGGGAGCGTGAGCGTCTCGCTCGCGGCAACCTTTCAACTATTCAAGCTTGTCGAGCATATCCGCGATTGCCTTGAACTACTCGCCTTGTTAGCGGAGAAGCAACACAAGGCGCAGCCATCCCGCGGATTTCCGGCATCAGGCGAGGCGCACGGGGACGCCGCGCTCGGCCATTCGGGCCTTGATCTGGGCGATGGTGTATTCGCGGGAATGTATTATGCCGGCGACTATGGCCGCGTCGGCCTTCGCGGCGAGGAAAGCCTCGACGACATGGTCGGGGCACCCTGCCCCACCGGAGGCGACTACCGGGACGCCGACCGCCTCGGCGATAAGGCGCGTCACGGTCAGCTCGAAGCCCTGTTTCGTGCCGTCGGCGTCTACGGAGTTGACGACTATCTCCCCGGCGCCGAGGTCGGCGGCCTTCTTAGCCCATTCGACGGCATCCATACCGGTGAACTCGCGGAAGCCGCGCGTGGTGATCTCATAGCCGGACGGGCAGCGTTCGCTCCGGACCGGATCCATGCCAAGGACGATGCACTGGCGGCCGAAAGCCCGGGCGCCCTCGGCGATTATCGACGGGTCGCGGACTGCGAGGGAGTTGACGGAGACCTTCTCGGCGCCGGCGAGGATGACGCGCTCCATGTCGGCAAGGCACGATATGCCACCGCCGACGGCAAAGGGGATGTGTACTGATGCCGCGACGGCCTCGACCATGCCGATGTCGATTGGCCGTCTCTCCGCCGATGCAGTGATATCGTAGAAGACGAGCTCGTCGGCGCCTTCTTCGGAATAGCGCACCGCCATCTCGACGGGGTCGCCGAGATCGACGTTGTTCTTGAACTTGACGCCCTTGGTCACGCGCCCGGCGCGGACATCCAGGCATGGTATTATGCGCTTTGTGAGCATCTGGCCCCTTTGTGACGCGGGCCGCGCCAGGAAATGACGCGGCCCGCCTTGCAGCACCTTGATGGCGCAGGACTAGGCCTCGACGACCCAGACCTTGACCGTGAGGGAGACCTCGGGATGCAGCTTGACCGGGACGTCGAACTGGCCGACGGACTCGATCGGAGCCGCAAGCTCGATCTGCGAGCGGTCGACGTCGATGCCCTGGGCACCAAGCGCGGCGACGATGTCCTCGACGCGCACGGAACCGTAGAGGTTCGTGCCGTCGCTCGTCTTCGCGCGGACGGTGACGTTGGCGTCCTTGATCTTCTTCGCCTTGTCCTTGGCCTCGGCGAGCTGCAGGCGCGCGAGCTCCTCGCGCTCCTTGCGAAGCTTCTCGAGGCGGCGGAGCGTCGCCTGCGTGACGGGGCCGGCGAGGCCCTTGGGAAGCAGGTAGTTGCGGGCGTATCCGGGGGCCACATGGACGGTGGCGCCGGCCTGTCCGAGCGAGGGGACATCGCTGAGAAGCAGTACTTCGACTGACATTTCGGCTTCCTCCCTTAGGCCAGAAGGCCCATGTTGCGCGCGCGGCAGATGCCAAGGCGGATCTGACGCTGCTGCTGTGCTGTGACGCCCGTGACGCGGGCCGGCATGATCTTGCCGAACTCGGTGACGAAGCGGCGGAGGAACTCGACGTCGTCGATGTCGACTACCTCGTTCGGCTCCATGAAGCGCGTACGCTTGCGGGCGGGGCCATCATTGCGACGGGGGCGCGGGGGGCGCTTCCCCTTTGGTTTCATTCCCATGGTGTTCTACTCCTGTAGCCGCGGGACGCGGCATCTCGGGCTTGCGCCCGGGTCTTTTCATGATCCCCGTCCGCGACGCCGCCGTGATTGGCCGCGTCTGGCGCGGGGGGTGATTGTAATCAGAACGGCACTTCGTCGTCCGCCGGAGCCGGTGCCGCGGCCGGCGCGGGGGCCGGCTGCTGGGCCACGGCGG
>JAFSZJ010000034.1 GCA_017458965.1 Kiritimatiellia bacterium
GCGGCGGCCGAAAAGGCCGCCGAACCCGCGGCGTCCGCCACGCCGGCGGAGCAGCCTGCTCCGGCCTCCTCCCCTGCCCCGGCGGCCCCCGCCGCAACGACGCCTCCCACGGTCACCACGACGAAGCGCCCGGTCATAACGCGCAAGCCAGTGGTCCTGCGCAAGCCGGGCGAGAAGCCTGCGGTCCCCGCCCCCGCCGCAACGCCGGCGGAGCCGCCGAAGCCCGCCGCGGTGGCGCCCGAAGGCATCGCCATCTCCCATGCGGAGGCGGCCAAGAAGATGACCGCCCGCATCAGCCTCGCATCCGCGACCGGCGAGATCCCTGCCGTCTCCCCGTCGGAGGACGACATCAAGACGATCAAGCTCCGCGCTCCGAGCCAGACGGCGCCGGCCGCGGTCCAGGCCGCGAAGTCCAAGACCTCGCGCATATCGCTCGAGACGGCTCTCAACAGCCCTGAGACCGAGACGCCTTCGGCGGGCGGCCCCCGCACGATACGCCTCAAGCGCCCGACTGAAATGGGCAAAGGCGGCGACGCGCAGTCCGACGGCAAGATCAAGATAAAGTCCTCTCCGTCCATCACGGCGGAGCTCGCGCCCCCGCCGGCCGACACCACGGCCCCCGTGCATGCCGACGACGAGGCTGCCTCGCAGAAGAAGACGATCAAGGTCAAGCGCCCCGCCTCGGTCGGCGGCCCGAAGATCTCGATCTCGAAGAGCGACGTCGCATCGGAGCGCCCGCATGCGGCATCCGGCGACGGCGATCTCCAGTCGCTTTCCTCGTTCGACCAGGCCTCGGCAGCGCCTGTCGCGGACAAGGTCAACCCGTTCTTCATCGTGGCGGCCGTGATAGCCATCCTCGTCACGCTGAACCTGGCCTGGATATTCTCGGCACAGCTCTTCGGCCCCAACGCGGCTGTCGCGGACTTCGCCGTGGCGCAGGGACCGGACATGCCCGATCCTATAGGCGCCCTTCGCGTCCAGTGACGCGCCTCGAAGCCCGCATGGCACGGCAGACAGGAGCTGGATCGATGCCGAAGAGAGCGACACCAGCCATCGTGGCGCTCGTCGTCGCAGCAGTCATGTCAGGATGCATGACGGCCGACGTGAACTACGGGCTCTCGCATGTCCGGCCCGTTGCCGAGAGCCGCTTCGCCAACGCCACGCTCCATGTCGCGCCGATCCGCGACCTGCGCTACAAGGACAAGGGCAGCGTCGCGTCCTATGTGCGCAAGAACGGCATGTACGGCTCGTACAACGGCTCCAGCCACACGACCGGCCTGCGTCCGACGCCGTCGATGAGCGACTACGGCGAGATATTCCGAGGCGTCGCATACTCGCCTGACGACTCATACTACTGCGCCCCTGACCGCCTCTACTGGGTCGGGGACGGGCCATTGACAGGCATGCGCGGGATGCTCGTCGAGCACATCGGCAAGACAAGGGCCTTCCGCTCCGTCAGCGGCGCGGAGGATGCCAATGGCGCGAAAACGGCCGACTACGTCCTGCGTCTTGAGGCGAAACGCTTCCTCAGCCTGAAGGAGCGGCGTCCCGTCGCCGATGTCGTAGCCGTGCTTGGCACGGGCTACCTGCTCTCGTCGGACGAGGTCGTCTCGGTCAAGGTCGATTGGCGGCTCGAACGGCGCGACGGGGCCGTCGTGGCGAGCGGCGTCTCGGACTTCGGCTTCGTCGAGCGCCATCACTGCTTTTCGCCACGCAAACGGCCGTTCAGGCTCAACACCCGCGCGGCGCGGATGCTCGGCGACGACATAGCCGCGCATCTTGCCGCGGCCGCGAAGTGACGGACCCGCGATGAACGACGCGATCCGAGAGAAGCTCAAGTCGCTCCCGGAGAAGCCCGGCTGCTACATCATGCGCGACCGCAAGGGGCGCATCATCTACGTCGGCAAGGCCGTGGATCTGAAGCGCCGCGTCAGCAGCTACTTCCGCAAGTACACCATGCGGCGCGGCGATCCGAAGGTCCGCAGCCTCGTCAACAGCGCCCAGGACATCGAATGGATCGTCCTCAAGAGCGAGGACGAGGCTCTTCTTACCGAGGACGAGCTCATCAAGCGCCATAAGCCGCGCTACAACATCCTCCTCAAGGACGACAAGCGCTACCTCGGGATACGCGCCGACGCCCGCGATCCCCTGCCCCGCCTAAAGGCATGCCGCCTCGTCCGCGACGACGGCGCGGAATACTTCGGACCATTCCCCACAGGCGGCAGCCATGTCCGCCCGGTTATCGACTTCCTGGAGCGGAAGTACGGCCTTCGCCGCTGCCAGCCCATCCACCCCGACGATGAGACGTACCGTCACTGCATGGACGACGTCGTGCGCACATGCTCCGCCCCATGCATCGGCCGCATATCGCATGAGGGGTACCGCGCGAACTTCGCTGAGGCCTGCGCATGCCTGCGTGGCGAAAGGCCCCTTGTCATAGAGGAGGCCCGGCTGAAGATGGAGGAGGCCGCGCGTTCGCGCAACTTCGAGCAGGCCGCGTCGATACGCGACGCCTGGCTCGGCCTCAAGGAGATGGCGCACAAGCGCGCCGTCGGGCCGAAGGCCGACATGGACATGCACCGCAAGGACGCGGAGCATGGCCTCCGCCAGCTCCAGGAGGAGCTGCGGCTCCCCACCATGCCCCGCGTGATCGAGTGCTTCGACATCTCGAACACCGGAAGCGTCCTGGCCGTCGCGAGCATGGTCGTCGCCGTCGATGGCATCCCGGACCGTCGGCGATACCGCCACTTCCGGATGCGCGACTACGACCAGCAGAACGATCCGGCGATGATAGCCCAGGCCGTGACGCGCCGTTACTCGCGTCTGCGCGACGAGGGCTCCCCCTTCCCCGACCTCGTCATACTCGACGGCGGCATAACGCAGCTTCGCGCCGCCCGCGCGGCTCTAGCCGCGCTCGGCGTCGACGGTCTTCCGACAGTCGGACTCGCCGAAAGCTTCGAGGAGCTTGTCACGGACGACGGGCGTCCGCCGCTCTTCCTTCCCCGCGACTCGGATGGACTCATGGTCGTCACCCGCCTGCGCGACGAGGCGCACCGTTTCGCCATCACCTACAACCGACGACTCCACAACCGCACCGTCCGCGAGTCGGCGCTGGATGAGATCCCCGGCATCGGCCCGGCGAAGAAGATGATGCTCCTCCGCGCCTACGGCTCGGTCTATCGCCTCGCCCGCGCGCCACGCGACGAACTGGCCGCTCAGCCCGGCATCGGTCCGGTGCTGGCGGACGCGATCATCCGCGCCCTCGCCCCGACGCCATACGCTGCGGAGGAAGACGAAGGCGTTGGGTCGCTTGAAGCGGCCGAAGGGACCGACTAGAACCCTACGCGCCAGCGGCCACCCGGGGACGCGGGCGTCCCGCCCGCGAAACAGCGATTCAACTACCTAGAGCCGTTTCAAACAATGTGTAGCCGCAAGGAGCGCAAAGGCCACAAAGATTTGCGCTTCGCGCGGAACACGGAAACCTTTGTCGCGGCCGGTCGCAGATAACAGATAATGGATAACAGATAAAAGATGTGGCGAGCCGCTTCGCGGCAAACCCGATATCCCGAAACCAGAAACCTGGAACCATACGCCGCTGGCGCGGCGAGTGACGAAGTACGAAGTACGAGTGACGAATGGAACGAGGAACTTTGGAACTCTTTAACCGCTTTAACCTTTTTAACCGACTGGCCACTAGGACTAGTCGCTCGCACTAGCGTGGGCGCGGCGTCCGCCGCCGTGGGCGCGGTCCACGAGCGACATGTTGCCCTCGACCATGCCGTTGTCGAGGGCGTCGCGCTCGCGGACCTCCAGATCACGCAGAAGGGCGCGGATGTCCTTGATGCCGCCCCACATGAACCAGACCGTCGTAACCACGCCTGTGATGGACGGGATTATGAGCGTCGTCACGAGGAAGTATGTGCCCCACCATTCAGGCTTCCATGGCGAGAAGATGTTCCAGACGAAGACCGCGAGGAACGCGAGGCAGAACTTGTAGAGGATCGAGTAGATGAAGACCGACCAGGCGATGATCCTGTCGCCAAGCGTGTACTCGGGCGTGATGTTCACGAACGACTCGAAGAGGCGCCGCCAGAAGGACCTCTGCCGCTCATGCGTCGCTATCCTTTCGCTGTCGAGCGCCCAAGTGCCACGGTGGAGCAGACGGTCCAGGTCGTATGGCTTGCGGCAGGTTGCGAGGGAGACGCCGACGTATGCGATGATGGCCAGGATCATCGCGAGGAAGGATATCTCGATCGAGTTCACCGGGCACTTCTCGTGGAAGAGCTGCAAAGCCTCCTCAAGCGTCCTCTGCCCGGAATGGAGGCCGCAGGACCAGTCGATCCACGGATTGAGTGGCCGCGACAGGTTGGCGAGGAAGTTGAAGACCGCCTCCGTCCTGCCCTGGGCGTCGAGCATCGGGACAATCGACTTGGCCCATGTGCGCTGCAGGATGATGCCCGCAAGAGCAGTCCCGCCACCTGCGAAGATGGACGAGTATGCGCCGGCCGTGGTGCCACGGCTCCAGTAGAGGCCAAGGACGATGACAACGCCTCCGCCTACCTCCCAGATAGATGTCGATATCGTGAGGAAGAGGCTGATGAAGTCGAGTTGCGAGAGGAACAACGCCCCCGTGAAGAAGATTCCGCAGACAAGGACGCAGAAGCCCTTGAGGAGCAGAAGGTGCGTGCGCGGGGACGGCGGCTTTTTCATGAACGGCAGGACGAGGTCCTGCACGAGCGCGGAGGCGCTGTTGAATATGCGGGAGTCGTCAGTCGACACCATCATCAGCACCATCAGCATGAAGCAGAGCGCCAGGAGCGCCGGCGGGAAGAAGCGGCGGAGCGTGACTGGCAGCATCATCTGGTTGTACATCGAGCGGAAGTTCTGGAACTTCTGGTTCGCCGCACCTTCCCCGCCAAGCTCCTCGGCGTGCGCGAGGATGGCGTCGCGGATCTCGCCCTGGTAGGCCGTGTCGAGGTTGTCCTGGCGGGAGAGCGGCTTGTCAACGCCTATGCGGTGGACCGATGGCGGTATTTCACCGACCCGCCCCACTACGGCGGCGGTGAGCGGCGAGCCATCCTCGCCGGCGATCTCGTCGATCACGCGCGTGGCGAGCTCCTGGCGCGTCTCGTGGGCCTTGTCCGCGTAATCTGCGTGGTTCATGAGGGTGACCATCGTCAGCACGAGCATCGTCACCATGACGGTCGAGAGCCCAGCGCGCCAGTTGCCGAGGATGCCGGCCATCTTCTGCTCGTGCGGCGTTCTCCCCATCCCGCTGTGGTCGTTGCCTATCCAGGCGTAGGCGCGGAAGAATCGGCCGAAGACCGATGCGACGAGGGCGAACATGTTGAAGTCCCGAAGCGCCTTGACGTCGTAGGGGTTGAGGAAGCTCTCGCCCGGTATTCGGTCGGCCGCCACGGCCATGACCTGGTCCGTCCAGGAGAACTCGGTGAAGACGAAGACGACGAGGATGACGAATACCGGATAGGAGATGATGCCCTGGATGGCGTCCGCTATCACCAGCGCTATGCGTCCGCCGGAGAGGATGATCACAAGCGCCATCGCTATGCAGACCGCGAGGAACAGCGGGTATGTCGGCACGGTCCAGCCAAGGATGTGGGTACGGTGCGGGATGCCAAGCAGGTAGATGAAGAAACGCGCCGACACGGCCGGGCCTATGCAGTTGGTGAGCATCTCGCCGAAGACGCGCACGCAGGTGGCGAAGACGCGGAATCGACGGCTGTACCGCATCTCAAGATACTGCCCGCCCGACATCGCGCGCGTCTGCCGGAAGCGCACCGCAACATAGCCGAAG
Organism: Kiritimatiellia bacterium; assembly: GCA_017458965.1. GTDB lineage: Bacteria > Verrucomicrobiota > Kiritimatiellia > RFP12 > JAAYLN01 > RGIG3612. The sequence continues at coordinate 5,816 of JAFSZJ010000034.1, forward strand.
AGCCCGAGGAAAAGTCCAAGCGGCATGAGGATGTTGCTCCAGAAGCCCATCGCCCAGCCCGTCTGGTAGTTGGCCTCCGCCCCGCCCACGAGGTAGATGACGGCGAGGGCGTCCATCATGCCAGACGCGCTCAGCACGTAGCGTCCGGCGACTCGTCCCGCGACCAGGTAGTCGGCAACGCTCTTCGCGTATCGGCGGGAATAGACCGCCATGTACAGGACAAAGGCTATCGGGACGACTACGATTAGCCAGTGATACCAGTTGAGCATGTGCGCACTCCTTTTTTAGGGGAACTGTCTCAGGAATTATACAAGAAGCCGTGTCCTTGAAGCGTTTGCCTTGCACTGCCACCCTGATGTTTGCGCGATGATCATAGCATTGGCCCTTTCAAGTTCCATGAGCCCATGCAGGTCTTTGCAACCTGTGTTGCTTCAAGGCGCACGGTGGCGGGGGCATGGTGGTAGCAGTCAGTCCAGTTGGCTGCGCGGTCCAGGGGATCGAGCAGGGCGAAGAGATCGTCCGTGGCGATGCCCCCGATACTGTCGATTACGGCTTTCGCCGCGTCATTGAGCTCGCGGCATTTGGCCGTCTTCCCCGGATCGGCGAGCGGCGTCGAGGTCGCCCAGACGATTTTCGCGGTTGGCTGCCGCTCGCGGACGAGCCGGAGCGCCCTCTCGAGCGCCCGCGCCCAGTCTGCCGTCGGCGTGCCGAGCGAATGGAGACCGTTGTTGAAGTGGACTACGTCGTAGGGCGCCTCCTCAAGGTAGAAGTCCAGAAGCCGCAGATAGTTCGGGCTCGTGACGCAGTAGGAGGAGGCCCAGTAGCTGACGTTCATGCGCCCTTCTAGTAGCTCACGGACAAGTGGCTGGTACGCGTTGCAGATCGAGTCGCCGACGAGCATTGCGCGCGGAAGGTCGCGCATGTCGTCGGTCAGGTGGAAGGCGTATCCGATCGACCACTCGATGTTCTCATGGCCTCGCAGGTTTTCCGAGACCGGGCACTTGACTTCTGACGGCTTGCTCATGGCACCTCCTGCTCCTCCCTCAAGTGGGAGGATGCCCAATTATAGCGCGTACATGCGCGGCTTGGCGCATTTGGCGCGGCGGCGACTGCGGCATCGTCGCATTCATGTATTATACATGTATAATTTTTCTTGCGGCGAGAGGAACGGTTATGTTATCGTATCTCCCATTGAATGGATTATTTCCAAATGGAACCGAAACCACATCTTGCCCCATACGAGAAGCTGGCCGAGCGGCTGCGGAGACGGATTCGCGCCAAGTCTTTGGAGCCAGGCGCATGGATTGGCACAGAGGTGCGACTCGCCGCCGAGAACGGCCTGTCGCGCATGACGGCGCGCCGCGCAGTGCAGTTGCTTGTTGACGAGGGGCTTGTCGAGCGCCGTGCCGGGCGCGGCGTATTTGTCCGCGAGAAGGGGGCGGCGACGCGGAGGATAGCCTTTCTGGCCGGGAACCTGCTTTGGGCGCCGGCGGTGCGTGTGGCCCAAGCGGTGCAGGAGGCGGCTACGGCCAGGGGCGTTGCAGTCGAGGTATTCGACGCTCGCGGCAATCTTGCGGCCTTTCTCGAAATGCTCGCATCGCTTCCAGAATCGTGTACGGCGGGGGCCGTCGTCATGTCGCAGCATGACGCCGCCTTCAACCGCGCTCTCGTCGGGCTTGTGGCGTCGGACTTCCCCTTCGTTGTCGTTGACCAGACCCTTTCCGATCTGCACGGCGCGTCCGTCGCCTCCGACAACCGCGCCGGGGGGCGCATTGCCGCGAAGGCGCTGCTGGACGCAGGCCATGAGCGCATTGCGTTCCTTGGCGACCTTGCCGCAGATACAACGGCCGCCCGCTCGCAGGGCGTCGCGGACGCCTGCGCGGCGGCGCTCGTGCCGCCGCCTGCGGTATTCGACATCCCCGGCCAGCGCTTCGACGACTGGGAGCCCGCAATCCGCACACGCATTGCCGAGTTGGTTGGCGGTGAATCACGGCCGACCGGTCTCGTCTGCAGCTGCGACGCCGTTGCGCGGATCGCCATGAGGGCGCTCGCGGCGCACGGCATCGCCGTCCCTCACGACATCAGCCTCGTCGGCTTCGACGACGACCCCATCGCCGAATGGACCTCGCCCGCGCTCACGACCGTCCGCCAGGACTTCGACGATATGGGACACCGCGCCTTTTCCGCTCTCTCATCCCTCCTCGACGGCGCCGCGCCGCGCCACGAGTCCGTGCCCGTGGCGCTAGTCATTCGCGACTCTCTCGCCGCGCCAAAAGCGCTCGCGAGACGCACCGCCTGAAACGCTCATCCACCTCTACGACTTCTTACCTTCGACTTCCGACTTCCGACTTTCGACTTCCGACTTTCGACTTCCGACTTTCGACTTAAGACTTTTGACTTTCGACTTTCACACAAGGAAAAGGTACAACCATGAATAGGCAATCGATCCTCGCAACCGCAGCGGCACTAGGAGTGGCCGTATGCGCCAATGCCGGCACCGGGTGGACGAACACCGTCGGAGGTGCGCAACGGTTCCACGACCCCGCCAACTGGGACGAGGGCGACGTGAACGGAGTCTTCCCTGCCGAGTGGACGCCTGCGGCAGCGACAACGATCCAGCTTACGAACGACTGGGCAGGCTCGCTCTCCTTCCTCGGCAGCATCGCCAAGGATACGACCTTCGCCGGTCGGAACGCGCAGAACCTGCGCGACGAATCACGAACGATCACCCTTGATCGGGACCTGCTCATTCGGCCGACAGCATCGGCGGGCAAGCTCATTTTCAATGCGACCGTCGGGCTGGATCTCGGCGGCGGCGAGCGCTCGTTCGAAACCTACTCCCCGTCGAGCGCCGACAAGTTCCGGGTGAACGGTCCCATCACAAACGGCGATCTCGTTCTTGCAGGTAACGGAGCCGGCATGACGCTCGTCGGGGCGGCAGCCGTTTCCGGCGACGTCTCGATCGGACCGAACACGACGCTTGCCTTGAACTGGGCGACAGCCGGTTCGACTGTTCGCCGCGCGGACGACATCGAGTTGCGCCGGGCCACACTCTCGGCCGCCGCCTATCGCGGCAACGACACCGCCGAGTTCGGCGCACTGACCATTTCTGGACGGGACGCGCCGGGCGCCTCGATTCTCTCTATCAACCCCGGCAACTACGTCGCCACGGTTCATGCTGACTCACTCTCGATCACAAACGGCGGTACGCTCGCCGTGATGACCACCACCCTAGGCGCTGCGGAGGCGCCATCTTCCCAGCTTGTCCTTGATGAAGCCTTTTTCGGGCACTGCGGGCTTGGTGCTGACGAAAGCAATGCCTATGTCGTTTGACTTGACGCAAGGACCAAGCTCTGGTGCGGCCGGATTTGTCATCAGCGGGGCAGACATTGTTGACGAAGGCGCCTATACTGGCGACACCTGGATCCAATGTATCGTGAATGTGAATTCGACACCCTTCCTACCGCATGGTGCCCGCACCGGGAACACTATCGTGAACGGATGCCTTTCTTTCGGCACTATAGCGCTCAACGGGCTTTATGGCTCGGGTGCTGTGCGCGGCACGTCGCTGACGGTCGGCGAGGATGGGTCTGACAGCGCCTTCTCGGGAACGGCTGTTCTCACTTCTTCGCTCAATATAACCAACAGCACGATGATCCTCGACGGTTCGGTCACGCAGGGCGCGGTCAACGTCGCGGCAGATGCCGCAATCGGCGGCGGCGGCTCGATTGCCAGCACGCTGACCTTCGCGGAGGGAGCAAAACTCTCCGTCGCGATCGCGGGCAACGCCGCACCGTGCCTTGACGTGGCGGGGGCGGTGACGGGAAGCGCCTCGGTGGAAATCACCGCCCCCAGGCGCGTGCGCGACAACTTCGCCTCCTGCATCCTCCGTTCCGGATCAGCCATGCCCACGACATTCACCTGCGCCACGAAGGGCTACCGTCTTGAACTCCGCGAGGGCGATACCGAGCTTTGGGCTGTAAAGAAGCCGGAAATGACATTCATTCTGATACAGTAGCCACCATGAAACGCTGCGAACTCAATCCGATCCTCTCCGCTAAGGACATCCCGTATCCCGCCTCGCTCATCTTCAACGCGGGCGTCTGCAAGTGGCAGGGCAAGTATGTCATGCTCTTCCGCAACGACTACGGCTCCACGGAGGCAGACTGGCGCTCCGCCGCCGCTGAGGGGCGGCCTCTGCCCGGCTTCTCCACGAACCTCGGCATCGCCACGAGCGACGACGGCATCCGCTGGACGCCCGGTCCGAAGCCGGTGTGGGCCGTCCGCGACGACGAGATCCTGCGGGTGTACGACCCGCGCCTGTCCGTCGTCGACGGGCGGGTCGTCC
>JAFSZJ010000035.1 GCA_017458965.1 Kiritimatiellia bacterium
CGCCCGACCACGCAGACATGCTCGCCGCGCTCGATGTTGAGCGTGACGCCATCGAGTAGCGGTTCACCGCCGAAGGCCATGGAAACGTTCTGGAGACTTGCGAGAGCCATGTCGTACTAGGATTCTACCAGAAGCCGATTCACCCTCCGAAGGTCCTTCTGTCCCCACTTCACATGCCGTTCCCGCATGGGATCCGGCAATTCATTTCTTTACCCAGCGACATCAACAACCCAATAAAGGAGACTGCCTATGAATGACGACAAACTACCGTTTGACCCCGAACTGTTCTTCGAGAAGGAAATCGACGAACCGCCGCGGCGGGCGTATGGCGGTGACGCCCCACAGCCCGGAGAGCGCAATGAAGAGCTTTTCGCCAAAGTCAAAGCCGCTATGGTCATGCGCATATACGGCAATGCGCAGAAGGAGGAAAACCACTAGCAACTACCCAACCACCCAACTACCTAACTACCTAACCACCTAACTACCCAACCAAAGGAATACATCAATGGCTAAATTCACGGACACCAACGAAACCTTCACGTTCATGAAGAACCTGGAGTACTGGAGGAACGTTGTCGAGAACTGCAACGAAGAATGTCACGACAGCGATTTCTTCAGCCTTGCGACCATCAACTTCGACCACGCCAGCGCGATCGAACTGATCGTCGCCGCCTACACGCAGTCGGAGATCGCCCACATGGAGAAGGCGAAGTCCCGCAACAGGCGGCTGGACCTCTCCGACAGCCTGGACGACATCCTGTACGCGCTCTGGAACAACAGCGATAAGAGCCGCCGCAAATGCAAGGAGGTCATCTTCGCGATGATCGACTACATGCGGGAGGATTGCCCGAAGCCGGACAACGACATATTGGAGACACGCTTCAACTGTCTCCGCAGCACGCTCAAGCTCTCCGATCTCGAGACCGAAATACTGACGCTCGCCTACATCAAGGCGGAGACATGCTTCGAATGGCCGTACCGCATCGGGGCCCACCATGTGCCGAGGTTCTACGCCATGGCGCTCGACCGCTCGATCGACGAGGTCAGGGAGGCCCTGTCGCCGCAGGGGCGGCTGATGAAGTTCTCCCTGCTGGACGACGACTTCGACTTCTCCCGCCGGACCCTCGGCAGCTTCATGGACGGCTCCTCCGGGGAGGCCCTGTCGCGCCGGTTCTACGGCAAGGCCTCCGACGACGACGTCCTCCCATGGGGGTTCTTCGGCGATCTCGCCGAAAAAGACGGGGCGATCCTCAAGCGCATGGTCTCCTCCTGCGGCGGCAGGTGCAACGTGCTCCTGTACGGTTCGCCGGGAACCGGCAAGACCTCGTTCGCGAAAAGCCTCGCCAAGGAACTGGGACGCGAAGTGTTCCAGATCGCCCAGGGCGACAAGGGCGGCGAAAGCATGATGCCATCCTCACGCATGATCGGGATCCAGATGTGCAACGTCCAGGAAGCGCCCGAAAGCGCGCTGATGCTCATTGACGAAGCCGACGCGCTTCTCCGGTCGCTCCATCCGTTCCTTCCCGGCATTGGCGAGGGAAGCACCGAAAAGGGCCTCGTCAACACGCTGCTCGACGACATGCGGATGCCGGCCATCTGGGTCGCCAACGCCATGCCGGACGAAATCGACGAAAGTGTCCGGAGGCGCTTCGACTACTCCATCCGCTTCGACAGGCTCGGCACAAGCCAGCGGACGGCGGTCTGGCGCAACCAGGTGGCCAAGCACGGGCTTGAGGCGCTGATACCCGCTGAAAAGGCGGCATGGTTCGCGAGCCAGTACGAGAGCAGCGCCGGCGGCATCTCGACGGTGCTGGCCAACGTCAAGCGGATGGCTCCTACGCAAGACGAGGTGGATTCGCTTGTCGAGACCCTCATGAAGCCGCACTGCGAGCTTCTGGGCATCAAGACCGGCGGATCCTTCATCCCCGCCAAGGACTACTCGCTCGA
>JAFSZJ010000036.1 GCA_017458965.1 Kiritimatiellia bacterium
GCGCCACTTCGCTGTAAGAGCTACGCGATTTCGGCCACTTCGCAGAAGTTCACATAGTCGATGCCGGATACGGAGTGCGCCTGTCCGGAATAGACGACCGTCGAGCGTCTTATGTCGGGGATCATTGTCTGGAGTTTTCGGAGTCCCGATGCAAAGTCGGGCGAGAACGACATCGAGGATTTGATTTCATAGAGGTCGAGCCGCCGCCCGTTTTCTATGGCGAGGTCGGCCTCCAGCCCCCTGTGGTCCCGGATGAAGTACATGTCCGGGGCGAGGCCGCGGTTGAGGCGCGACTTCAGGATGTCCGCGATAACCATGTTTTCGAACAGCCCGCCGAAAAGAGGGTCGCGGACAATCTGGTCTGGGGATCGGATGCCCAGCAGATGGGCGGCAAGGCCGACTTCCGTGAAATAGACCTTGGGTGTCCTCACGAAGCGTTTCCCCCAGTTACGGTAGTAGCATGGGAGGGTGAAGGTGATGAAGCTTGCCTCCAGAACGGAAAGCCAGGACTTGATGGTTGCCGCGGATACGCCGATCTCCGAGGAAAGGGCGTCGTAGTTCATGAGTTGCCCGGTCCTTCCGGCGACAAGACGGAGGAAGGACTCGAAAGTCCTGCGGTTCCTGAGATTGAGGATCTCGTTCACGTCGCGCTCGACGTATGTGGCTAGATAGTTCGAATAGAGCCTCGAAGGCGTGGCACCCTCGCCGTGGATGCGTGGCATGAACCCCTTGAAGAGAAGCTCTTCCCGTGGCGGACGTATTCCGACTGCGGCGAGTTCAGACAGTGTGAGCGGCATGAGCGTTGCGATGGCGACGCGTCCCGCGAGCGACTGCGAGACTGCGGCCCGCAAGGCCGGCTGGTGCGAGCCGGTAATGACATACGCGCCTTTCCTTGCCGGAGTGTCGTCCGCGAGGACTTGAATGCGGCTGAGAAGCCCCGGAACGCGCTGCACCTCGTCTATGATCAGCGGTGCAGGATGGCGCTTCATGAACGCGGCCCCATCGCTCTCCGCAGCCAGCCGTTCGTCGGGATCTTCCAAATTCACGTAGCCATGTTGTGGAAACAGCGACTTGACGAGTGTCGTCTTCCCAGACTGGCGCGGTCCCATAACGGATACGACGGCGTATTCCCCAGCCACCCTTCTAATGTATTCAGCGATCTTCCTCTGAATCATGGCGAACTCCCGGTTTGTAAAAATCCAAAGTGCAACTCATGATTTTCACAGAACATGATAGCGGGTTTAACTTCGTCGGGCAAACTAAAAGAAGGGGGCATATTGGGCAGTAGCGGCGCTACTGGAAGCGCTCGTCGATGACGCGCTTGGACTTCTTCTCGCTGCGGGGGAGGAAGCCGAGTTCGACGACATAGACGAGCGGCGTGAAGCCGATGCGGCTCTTGACCGTCTCGGCGACCTTCTTCTGGAGGGCCGCGAAGTCGTTGGAACCGGAGGACTCGACGTAGATGCGCATGGAGTCCTTGCCGTCGAGGTGCGAGATGCGGATCTGGTATTCGCTGGAAAGCTCGGGGAAGAGGGCGAGGATCTCCTCGATCTGCTTCGGGAAGACGTTCACGCCCTTGACCTTCATCATGTCATCGCTACGCCCCGAGATGACGTCGATGCGCGGGAAGCGGCTGCCGCAATGGCAGGGTTCGGTTACGATGCGCGAGATGTCATGCGTGCGGAAGCGGATGAGCGGTGCGCCCTCCTTGACGAGCGTGGTGATGACGATCTCGCCCTGCTCGCCATCGGGCACCGGCTTGCCGGTCGCGGGGTCGATGATCTCGAGGTAGAGGTAGTCGTCCCAGTAGTGCATGCCGGTCTCGCCAAGGCAGTTGATGCCGATGCCGGGGCCGTATATCTCCGTTAGACCGTAGATGTCGTAGAGTTCGATGCCGAGTTCGGTCGAGATGCGCTTGCGCATCTTTTCCCCCCAGCGCTCTGAGCCGATGACGCCCTTCCTAAGGCAGATCTTGTCCTTTATGCCGCGCTTCTCGATCTCCTCGGCGAGGAGGAGCGCGTATGAGGACGTGGCGCAGATGACGGTGCTCTTCATGTCCATCATCATCTGGAGCTGCTTGTCGGTGTTGCCGGGGCCCATGGGGATCGCCATCGCGCCGAGCTTCTCGCAGCCGTTCTGGAAGCCGATGCCGGCGGTCCAGAGTCCGTAGCCCGGGGTGATCTGTATGCGGTCGCGGTTCGTGCAGCCTGCGAACTCGTAGCAGCGCTTGAACATCTCGCCCCAGTCGTCTACGTCCTTCGCCGTGTAGGGGATTATCACGGGCTTGCCGGTCGTGCCGGAGGACGAGTGGATTCTCACCACCTCCTCCTCGCGGCAGGCCATGAGGCCGAGCGGGTAGGCGTCGCGCAGGTCCTGTTTCTCGGAGAACGGCAGCGCGAGGAAGTCATCCGGCGTTTCAAGGCGGCCGACGCCGGCCTCCTTGAGGCGGCGTCCGTAGAAATTGTCAGCGGCGATCAGTCGTTCGATTTGTCGATTGACGAGTTCGAGCTGCTTTTGCGAGATGCGCATGTGTCACTTCCTTTTCGTTAAAGCGCGAAGCGTCCGGAGGTCGCGTCCCTTCCGCGCGTCATCCACTTGCCGTTGGTGAAGTCCGGGTAGGCAACCGGGGCGCTGCCGAGGGCGATGGACTGCTCGGAGAGCGTCGTGGTGGCCATCCACGCGGCGACGTCATAGACGTCGATCGGCGTCGGGCGTCCGTCGCGGATCGCATCGGCGAATGCGGAAAGCACCAGGCCGTCCATCCCGCCGTGGCCGCCGACAAGTCCGCTCTTCGCGTACTCGCGCCAGATCGGGTGGTCGTACTCCTCGTAGAACTTCTCCACAGGATCCCAGTGGCATTCCTCGTATGGGTTGCCGGCGATGTCGAGCAGCGTCTCCCTGCGGCTGACACCTTCGACGTATATGCCCTTGCAGTCCTCGCTCCAGATTCCGCGCGATCCCTGTATGCGGGCGTGGCGCGAGTAGGGGCGTGGCAACGAGACGCAATGCGTGAGAGTTATGTTCTCGCCGCGCGCGCACTTGATGACGGTCGTGACGACGTCGCCCTGCGCGAAGCGCACGTCGCCCCACTTGCCGTCATGGCCGTAGTGTGCGGCCGCGCGGGCCTCGAAGCCTACCTGCTTGGTGGCGGACGATGTGAGCGAGAGGAAGCGGTTGCCGCGGTTTATGTCGAAAGTCTTCGCGATCGGCCCTAGCTGGTGCGTCGGGTAAAGGTCGCAGCGGCGGAAGCGGTTGTGGATGGCGCGTTCGTTGCCGCTCTCAACGGCAAGCGCCATCTCCGACAGGTCGTGCTCGTAGCCGCCCTCGGCATAGACGAGCTCGCCGAAGAGTCCCTTGCGGACCATGTTCATCACCATGAGCTCGTTGCGGCCGTAGCAGCAGTTCTCGAGCATCATGCACGAGACGCCTGTCCGCTCGGATGCGTGGACGAGGCCCCACAGTTCGTCGATGGATGACGCCCCGCCGACCTCGATGCCGGCGTACTTGCCGGCCTCCATCGCCTCGGTTGCGATCGCGAGGTGGGAATTCCACGATGTCGGGACGAGTACGCCCTCGACCGACGTGTCGGCGATGAGGTCGTGGTAGTCGGCGTACGTGCGCGGAAGCGGCTTGCCATCGCGCTTGAAGATGGAGAGCATCTTCTCGACGCGCTCCGGCACGATGTCGCAGATCGCGGCGACCTCGATCAGTGGAAGGTCGCGCATCGCGGCGACGAGCGTTTCCGCGCGCGGACCCAATCCGATTATCCCAAGCCTTACGGCCATGCTAGCGCCCCCTGAAAATGTCCGTCACTTCCTTCTCGCCTCCGTATGGTGGCGGGGAGATGACGACCGAATCGTCGTCGCTCGGATCATCGCCGAAGCGATAGCCGCGCTCGGCGCAGACCATGGCGTACTCGGTCTTCGCGGACGAATAGACGTACCATGCGATGAGAAGCAGCACGAAGTCGAAAGCGTCGACAATGGCCCATACCGCCATGCATGCGGCGAGGACCTGCGCCACGCGGTAGGCGATGAAGGTGGCGCGGCGGCGGCCTAGGCGGCTAGCGAGGAGGGCGCGGAAGATGCGTCCGCCGTCCATCGGGAAGGCCGGTATGAGGTTGAAGACAAGGAGCGCCCCGTTCACGTACCTGATGTACCAGAGGGCTACGACGCCGAGGCCGAACTCGCGCGGGCAGAACATAAGCCCGACATGGCCGGCGACGGCGAGGGCTAGGCTGACCAGCGGGCCCGCCGCCGCCATCCACGCCTCGCGCCACGGGCTGCGAGGCATGTCGATGAGCGTGGCGCGTCCTCCGAGGAGCAGGAGCGTGATGTCGCGGACGCGGCAGCCGTACGAGAGCGCCACTGCCGTGTGGCCGAGTTCGTGGAGCAGGACGCTCGCCAGAAGTATCGCGGCCGAGGAAAGTCCAACGGTGAGGCTGCCCGCCCTGAAGACGAACAGTACGGCCATTATGATGAGCGATGGGTCGAGCCTGATCGGCACACCCCATACGCGCCCCACCTCAAGTTGTCCGAATCCGAGGAACATGCGTCTTTATCATCGTTCGGGCTACGGCGTCACGGATCGACGTTGACGAGGCGGAGCGTCTCGAAGTCGATGCGGCGGTAGTAGCAGTTGCGCGGCTCGCCCTTGGAGTTCTTCGTGTGGCAGATGCCGCCACGACGCGGACGGGCGATGTAGAGAAGCGAGTTCTGCTCGCAGTTCACGTAGGCCTCCAGCACCTCGAAGGTCTCTCCCGAGGTCTTGCCTTTGACCCAGAACTCGTTGCGCGAAGTGCTCCACAGCGTAAGCGTACGCATCCTGAAGGTCTCCTTCATCGCCAGTTCGTTCGTGTAGGCGATGAGGATCACCTCCTTGGTGTCGGCGTTCTGCACCGCGACGGGTATCACGTCGGGACATGCCGCCGCGGCCTTCGCGAGCTTCGAGAAGTCGAGCTTCAGCTCGAGTCCTTCCTCAATTTCCTTTGACATCTTCGGTCTCCTGTCTTTTGACTTTCATACCCCATCCCGTCAACGCGGACACGATGTGCTCTATGCACTTCTCCTGCATCTCGCGCTGGGGCGTGGCGGGCGGAATCACCGGCCCGCACGAGAAGCGCACCGGGCGCGACGGGTCAATGGGCCCGAAATCCTTCACGATGCGCCCCGGACGGGCCAGATCCGTGCGGCACGCTATCGGTACAAGCGGCACCCCCGCGCGGGCCGCTAGCTTCGCCCCGAGGGAGTTGAAGACCCCGGGATCGAAGACCTCGAGGCGGTGGCCCTGCGGGAAGAGAAGTATCGAAATGCCCTCCTTCAGGAGGTCGACGCCCTGCGAAAGCGTGTCCGCGAGGTCCTTGCGCGGGTTCTTCCTGTCGAGGAGGATCGGGTGGAAGGAGGCGAGTATTTTGCCGAACACCGGGTACTTCGTGAGGCTTCGCTTGGCAATGACGGTCATGTCGTTTACGGCGAAGAGGCCGGCCGGCAGTACCATCGTCTCGACGAGGCTCATGTGGTTCGCCACCAACACCATCGGCTTGCCTTTGTAAGGCGCCAATGCGTCGAAGCCGTCGAAGGATATTGTCGCCCCGGTCGATTCGACCGCCTTAGTGACCACGAACGCCAGATCGCCGAAAAGCCCCGGGCGCCACCCACCCTCGCGGATGACGCGCTTGCCGACGCGCATGGCCCTTACGATCCCGTCCACGTAAAAGCGCCACCACGAGCGCAGACCCATCGGAAGCGGCTTCGCGGGGTGTCCGTCCGAAGGGGTCTCGTAACGTCCGGAGAGGACTGCCTCGTGGAACTTTTCAATCGGGACCATGAGGAGGATGATACCACATCAGAGGGTCAGGTTTCCGAGTATCTCCGATGGCTTGTCGACCGTGACGGTTGGGATCTCGCCGTTCAGGTGGCCGAAGCCGTAGCGGCAGAAGCAGCTGGCGACCCCTGCCAGTCGCGCGGCGCGGATGTCGGTGTGGTTGTCCCCGATCATCCAGATGCGGGAGCGAGGTCCGTTGTAGCCAGAGTCGCGGACGATCAGCCGGATCGACTCCGGCGAAGGCTTCAGCGGAAGGTCCGGGACGAAGCCCCGGATAAGCGAGAAGCGCTTGCCGAGCCCCAGCCCGTCAAGCACGGACTTCGCCGCGTCGTCGAGTTTGTTGGTCAGGACGACCAAGCGCCACGACAGCCGCTTCAGCCGCGTCAGGAGCGTTGGTATGCCGGGATAGGCGAGGGTCTCGTCAAGAAGATGGGCCGAATAATAGCGCGCCCAGATGTCGCGCTTCTCCGATGGGGGGATGTCCGGTCTTTCCGGGATAGTGCGTTCCAGAAGCCTTGCCACGCCGTCGCCCACGGCATCCACGACCCTTTGCAGGGGGATTGTCTTGAGGCCGAGCGCCCGCCGGGTCGCGTTGACGGCCGCAGCGAGGTCCGCGCGGGTGTCGGCGAGCGTCCCGTCGAGGTCGAAGATCGCCAGTCCGGCATCGGTCTTCACCGCATCATTCGCTTTCGCGCTTCCATGCATGTCGGCATTCTAGCATATCCAAGGCCGCGTCCGTGGAACGGAATATGCTAATCCTCCAAACGCAATGAGAAGGGCACTGGCATTTGTCGTAGCAGCCGTGTTGGCCATCGCGGCCAGCGCGGAGGAGGATCGCGTCGAGCGCTCGATCAGGCGTGGTCTAGAATTCATAGCCCGCGGACAGATCGAGACCGGGACATTCGACAGCGGACCGGCGAAGGGCTTCGCCGGCATACCGGCACTCTGCGGCATGGCGTTCCTCGCCGCCGGGGATACGCCTCTCTCCGAGCCGAACGGACCGGTGATCCTGCGCATAGTCGATCATCTGCTCGACAAGGCGCGCGACGACGGCTACCTCGGTGTCGGCGGCGGCAAGATGTACTCGCACTGCATATCCACGCTCTTCCTTTCCGAGGTTTCGGGGATGGTCGACACCAACCGCCAGGAACGCATCGCCGAGCTGCTTCCCAAGGCGGTGAAAATCATCCTGTCGGCCCAGGCGGTGCAGAAGCAGGAAGGCCACGCCGGCGGCTGGCGGTACGAACCTAATTCGCGCGACAGCGACATGTCGTGCAGCGGCTGGGCGCTGATGGCGTTGCGCTCTGCCCGCCTGAACGGCGCCCCTGTCCCCGAGGAGGCGATCGAGAAGGCGGTCGGGTATCTCCTCGCCCACAGCGACGAGCAAAGCGGCTCGTTCGGCTACCAGGACACGCGCAGCGATGCGGACAAGCTCACCGGGGCCGGGCTTCTCTGCCTGGAGCTCTGCGGACGCCACGGACACCCGGCTACGCTTCGTGCCGGGGCCTACCTCGCCGGCCATTTCCACAACCTCCAGAACGTCGGGCGCAAGCTGTACGGCCTCTACTACACCTCGCAGGGCCTCTTCCAGCTGGGCGGTCCGGTTTGGCAGGACTTCTCCGAATGGATGTACAACTACTGGATCCCGCGCCAGGAGCCAAACGGCAAGTGGGACATAGGCGAGGACGGCTGCCCCTACTACCAGACGGCCCTCGTGATCCTCGCATTCACCGTGCCGTACCGCCAGCTGCCGATCTACCAGCGCGACGAGACGGTCGATGACGAGCCCGGGACGTGAGGCGCCATCTGATATAATCCGCTTATGAAAAAGACTATCCTCGCCATCTTCGCCGCCGCGATTGTCGCCGGTTGCTCCAAGGGCGTGCGCGCCCCTCGTGAATACTCGCCGCTGGCGCCGAAGGACACGCTTGTCCTTTGCGCCGAGGATTCGGCGGCCATGGCGTCAAACCCCATGGGCGTCTTCCTCCGGGAATGGGGCATGGCACTGCAGAAGGAGGTGGAGAAGTTCGACGACATGGGCGATGCCAAGGCCCGCGAAACGCTTCAGAGCGCCGAATACGCGGAGAAGCTTCGCAAATACTCGCAGCGCGGGAAGTGGAGCGTCTTTACGATCGGACGCCCCGGATTCGCGATTGACGAACTTGACGACGACGCGACTGTTCCCATGCCCGCCATGGCTTGCGTCACCGCCCTGCGCGAACGCGCGAGCACGGAGGACGCCGTCGCGGAACTGTGGACGCTTTGGGAGCCGCTGCGGCAGTGCGTCACGGACGCCGACGAAGGCCTGAACCTCATCGAAAACCTTCGCGAGGCGGGCGAACTTTCCACGGTCACGATCGCCGGTTGCGATGTGACGAAGCTGACATTCAAGAGCACCGAGGCCACCGAGGAGCTGCTGAAGCATGTCATCGGCATCGAGCCGTGCATTGGCGTCTATGACGGCTCGCTCGAGATTATTGCCTCGTCCCCGCAAGTGTTCGAGAATGTCGTTGCGCTGTATTCCGGAATGGCCCCGGCCGCCCCCGCCGACAGTGTTGTCGCGCGTGACGCCTCCCTCAGGGACTGCGGACAGGTCATATTCGGCATATACGGTGTCCGTGACATGCTGGCGGCGCTTGCGGGCGACAAGCTGGAAGACGTTCCGGATGAGGCCTCCCGCTACATCAGGTCGCTCTGCGACATCCGCATCACGCAGAAGCTCGACGGCGAGGCGATGAGCATGGAGAGCGCGCTCGAAGTATCGTTCGACGACGAGTCTCTGCCGCCGCTTCTGGCCACGATGTGCAACGGAGGGCTTGGCATGGCCAAGGCCGCAGTCGCCATGGCCGTGATGCAGACACCTGAACTTGCGCAGGCGGCAACGCTCGTAAACGATCTGAACGTCGTGGCCGAGGGGCGGGTATGCAGGCTCTCCGTGAAGATAACCAAGGCCTTCATCGAGAAGCTGGATGTCGCCGAACTGATGCGCATCGCATCCGAGAAGCGGAAACAGGCCGCGGAATGCGACGACGACCTCTTCAGCGATGAAGACGGCGATGACGGCGAAGACGATGACGAGTAGCAGGTGGCTGGATGAGAAAGGCGTCGCTCGAGCGTAACACCCGCGAAACCCGCATCAAGGTCGCCCTCGATCTTGACGGGACGGGCAGTAACTCAATCTCCACGGGGATCCCGTTCCTCGACCACATGATGGAGATATTCTCGCGCCATTCGCTGATCGACCTCGACATCAAGGCGGAGGGCGATCTCGAAGTGGACGACCATCACACGGTCGAGGATCTCGGTCTGGTCCTCGGCACATGCATCGACAAGGCACTCGGCGACCGCAAAGGCGTCCGCCGCTATGGCCAGATGCTCCTGCCGATGGACGAGTCCCTTTCGTATGTCGCCCTCGATCTCGGCGGCCGCCCGTTTATGGTCTATAAGGTCGCGAACACGCGGAAGAAGATCAAGACCTTCGACGTCAGGCTCGTTGAGGAGTTCTTCCGCGCCCTTATGACCCAGGCCCGCATGAACCTTCACATCAACCACCTGTACGGCGACGAGCCGCACCATGCATACGAGTCCGTCTTCAAGGCCTTTGCGCGGGCGATGCGCATGGCCGTCGAGATCGACCCCCGCGAGAGCGGCGTTCCGTCTAGCAAAGGGGTGATATAGGGTTGAAAGGTTCCGGAGGTGCGGCGTCCCGCCGCGCACATCGAAGTTGAAAGGTTGAAGGGTTGCGGATGACGATATTCCCGGCGATAGACATGAAAGGCGGAAGATGCGTCCGCCTCAGGCAGGGCGTCGCAAGCGACGAGACCGTCTATGGCGACGATCCGGTCGCCATGGCGAAGCGCTGGCAGTCCGATGGCGCGAAGGCCCTGCATCTTGTCGATCTTGATGGCGCGTTCCAGGGGAGGCCTGTGCATGCCGACGCCGTCGCGAAGATCGCGGCCGCGCTTTCGATACCGGTCGAGATCGGCGGCGGGATAAGGACGGCGGACGATGCCCGCACGATGCTCGACGCCGGCGCCTGGCGTGTCATAATCGGCACCAGGGCGCTCGCCGGCGACGGCTTTCTCGAAGGGCTTGTCCGCGAATTCGGCGGTGAGCGGATCGTAGTCGGGATAGACGCCCGCGACGGGCTGGTGCAGGTCAAGGGGTGGGTCGAGACGACCGGGACCTCCGCGGCGGATCTCGCGAAAAGGGTTGGCGACATCGGCGTACGCACGATCATATACACCGACACCGCCACGGACGGAATGCTCTCCGGCCCCAACCTGACCGCGCTTTCCCGCATCTGCGACGCGACGACATGCGATGTCGTCGCGTCCGGCGGAGTCTCATCGCCCGACCATGTCAGGGCGCTGCGTGCGCTAGGCAAGTGGAATCTGGTCGGCGCCATCGTCGGCAAGGCCCTGTACGAGGGACGGACATCTGTCGGCGAACTCAACGCCGCCGGGGAGAACGCATGACGGACATCACATATTCGCCATGAACAGGTTTTTCCCATACATGATCCTTGCGGCGGCGATCGCCACGACCCCGCTATCATCGCTTATAGCGGACGATGTCGCCGAAGGTGTCGCGGAGATACTCGATGACGATGCGGCCATGCCACCGGCCCCGAAGACACCCGCGGAGGTCTTGTACGGCACCCTTTCACGGCTTCCGTCGGACCCGGTCAAACTGACCGGCTCGCTGATCATGCGCAAGCGACGCGGCATCGTCGTGAAGGAGGTGCCTTTCGAGATAGAACTCCTCTGGGGTGCGGAGCCGAAGGGCGCTAAGTACAGGCTGTTCGATGGTTTCGGAAGGCCGTTGAGCACCCTCGTGGCGTCTGTCGACAAGGACGGCCGCGTGTTGTGCGGCGTCCGCGACGGGGATGGCAGGGAACTGCCCGAACCGGACCTTCTCGATCAGGTCGAGGGGACCGACATCACATGGCTCGACATCACGCTCTCGTACCTGTGGTGGAACGACGCCACCCTTGTCGGCGCGGAGGAGTTCAAAGGGGCGCTTTGCGACATCGTCGCCGTGCGTCCGCCAAGCCCGCTGAAAGGTTGCGCCGAGGTGAGGCTCTGGGTCGATAGGAGGCGCGGCTTCCTGCGCCAGGCGGAGCAGATCGACGAGAAGGGCGAGCGTGTCCGCCACATGTGGGTCGCAAGCGTCGGCAAGATCGGCGACAGGTGGATGATCCGCAACATGGAGGTCAAACGCGAGGGCACGGGCGTCATGACCAAGCTCCATGTCGATACGCTTGAGTAGCGGCAAGGGGAGGGCTTAAGTTCTAGTTGTCAGTTCCAGCCACTCGAACCAGCCACCAGGATTCACCCCCGTTCCGTTTTCATCTCACGCGAAGCGCAAATCTTTGTGACCTCTGCGCTCTCTGCGGCTCCGCGTGATACAACCAGCCCCGCATGACCTCTGCGCTTCTTGCGTTGAAAACCGTGGATGCATTTGAGTGATCCATTACCGCGCCGCGCCGTTTCCGTGCCCCGCCCCGCCCCCGATTCTGATACCATGTACATAGCCATGAACATAAGTAAATCCAACTTACGGCACGCCGCCATGGCGGCCGTCGCGGCTCCGCTGCTCTTCGTCGCGGGATGCATAGCAATCGTCGCCGATTCGGGATTCGTCGCCCCGCCGGAGATAATCTCGCCCAAGGACGGCGCGACCGTGGCTACGCTCACGGACAGCCAGAAGTCGTACCTGAAGATGCCGCGCAAGGCGCGCGTTGCAGCCTTCGCCAACCGCGACTACCGCCTGAAGATGCAAAGCTTCGGCTACTACCCGAAGCCGCTCGAACTCGCCTGGACCTACAAGTCCGGCGGCGTCCCCACGCCGTATGAAGTGCGCGTCTTCAAGGAAGGCGCCACCCCGTGCGACGCCAAGTGCATCCTCGTCACCAACTTCGTCTCCGCCACGCTCGCCAACAGCGTCGTCATCGACAACCTCGAGATCGCGCGCAACTACTCGTGGGAGGTCTCGACAGGCGGATTCCATGTCAAGGGCCGCTTCAAGACCGAGGACATCGCGCCACGCCTGATCCGCCTCCCCGGCGTCCCCAACGTCCGCGACCTTGGCGGCCGCAAGGGACTGGGCGGCCGGCGCGTGAAGCAGGGAATCGTCTATCGCAGCGCCGGTCTCAACAACAACGCGTCCGTTACCTACTGCAATATCGAGGACTTCGCCACCAACGCCGAGTACGCCGCAAAGATCCCGAATGGGGCCATCGACGAATACAAGCGCTGGAAGTCCTACCGCGACGACCCCTCGAAGAACCTGGACTTCGTAAAGGTCGCGCCCGCCGATTCCTGGACCCTCTTCCTCCCCGAGCTCGCCAACACCGACTTCCCAGAAAAGATGGTCCCGGCCCTTGAGTCGCTCAAGTCCATCCCCGACACCTTCCTCGGCGCCGCGCAGGAGTCCATCCTCTTCACAAACGGCGTCTCGCACTACTTCGACAAGGCCTCCGCAAAGGGGCCGGCCGTCATGATGCAGATCATCGACTCCCCGGCCGACGGCTACATGCCTATCTCCGCCGGCGGCGACTACTGGTGGGAACTGCGCGCCAACGGAAAGCTGGTCATCGACCTCATGAAGTCGCCCGGCAACTGGCGCGGCCCGTACGGCCCATACAACTACAACATTCCGGTCCCGCTTAAGAAGGGCAAGAACCTCGTCACCGTCACGATATTCACCGGCGACGACACCTGGCGCTGGGGCTACGCCTCGGCCGAAGGCAAGGCCACGCCCATCTTCGCGCAGGACATGATGGAGATCATCGACCGTCGGAGCCGCGACGACTACAAGGTCGTCAAGGAGGCCGTCCGCGGCGCGAACCGCCTCGACGAGGCCGGACTCGACTACGCCCTTAACACGATGGGGATCAAGACCGACATCGACCTGCGCTCCGACCGCGAGTGCTGGGGCATGACCGGCTCGCCGCTCGGCGACAAAGTGCGCTGGCTCCAGTACTCCTCGTCGTCCTACGGCGGGATGCAGGAGGAATTCGGCCGCGAGGCCTTCAAAAAGGTCTTCCGCGTCTTCCTCGACGAGCGGAACTACCCCATCGACTTCCACTGCATCGCCGGCCAGGACCGCACGGGGGCCGTCGCCTTCATCATCAACGGCCTCCTCGGCGTTCAGGAGGAGGAGCTCTTCCGCGACTGGGAGTCGACCGGCTTCTGGAATCCGAGCATGTGGTTCACGCACAAGAACCTCTTCGACAAGCTCTACGCGGGATTCGACCGGTTCCCCGGTAAGACGATCAACGACCGCATCGAGGCCTATGTCCTCGACCTTGGCTTCACCAAGGCCGACATCGAGAAGCTCCGTTCGATCATGCTGGAGTAGGCGATGGACACCCCGCTTGTCTTCTCGCACACGTACACCTCCGCGATATGGGGAGGTTGCGCTATCCGCAGCCGCTTCGGCCGCACCGACACGCCCGACGTATGCGCCGAGTCGTGGGAGATATCCGGGCACCCCGCAGGAATGAGCGTAGTCAATGGCGGCCCCTTCGACGGCCGCACGCTCGCCTCGTTGGTCGACGAGTTCGGCGTGGACCTGGTCGGCGCCAAGGCGCCCGACCCGCACCGCTTCCCGCTCCTGATCAAGCTGATCGACGCCAACCGCTCGCTCAGCGTCCAGGTCCATCCCAACGAGACCACCGCGCCAATCACCAACGGCGAGCCGAAGACCGAGGCGTGGGTAGTCCTTGGCGCGGCGCCAGACGCCGCGCTCTACGCGGGGACTGCGCCTGGCGTGACGTTCGAGGCGTTCCGCGATGCCGCCATTAACGGCGACGCCATCGTGCCGACGCTCGCCCGCCACGATGTCCGCGAGGGCGATGCGTTCTTCATCCCCGGAGGCGTCGTCCACGCGATCGACGCCGGATGCCTGATCTACGAGGTGCAGCAAAGCTCCGACACGACCTACCGAATCTACGACTGGGGACGCGTCGGAGCCGACGGCAAGCCGCGCCAGCTCCATTTGGATAAGGCGCTCGCCTCGGTTGACAAGTCCATGCCGGAGGTGCGGGCCATCCGCGCCCACGACGAGGTCCACAAAGGCGCCGTCGCGACATGGCGGACATACGTCTCCTCGCCCTTCTTCACCATCCGCGAACTGACTATCAATAGCGGCATGGCCAGCATCGACCTTGATGGCTCCACCTTCATGGCGCTCTTCGCGCTGGATGGCGGCGCCACGGTCGAATGCAAGGGCGGAACGGTTGGCATATCCAAGGGCCAAAGCGTTCTAGTCCCGGCTTCGGCCGGCGCCTTCCGCATCGCGCACGCCACCGAAGCCACCCGAATGCTCGTCACGACGCTGTAGTTGTCCGGTCTGGGGGTGCGGCGTCCCGCCGCGCAATCATTCGGAGGTGCGGCGTCCCGCCGCGCAATCATCCGGAGGTGCGGCGTCTCGCCGCGCACATCTCCGGAGGTGCGGCGTCCCGCCGCGCAAGTGGGCGGTTAAGCGGTTAAGGAGTTAAGCGGTTAAGCCGCTGGAGCTCGTTGTTCAAGGTTGTTCTGGTTGTTTTTCATTAGAGTTTTCCTGACTTCGGCGCTGTAGCACCCTTTTGGCGAGATCATTGTCTCCACCGGGCACTCTGTCGCACACTGTGTCACATTGTCACAATTTGGCCGCGGTCGCCTCCAACCTTTCATTTCGCTACCTTCGCATTTACATGCTAACATTGCCCCTTTGGCACATGGTCTGCTTGTTTTTCAGTCGCGTTGGGAAAACGGCGCAAAGGAGATCAAGCTATGGACATGAACAAACTTACTCAAAGGGCCCAGCAGGGCATACAGGCCGCACGGGAGGTTTCCGTCAGGTTCGGCCATCAGGAGGTCGATGTGGAGCATCTGCTCCTTGCGCTTCTGATCCAGGAGGACGGGCTTGTCCCGCAAATCATAAAGAAGGCGGGGGCGTCCGTCGCGGACGTGAAGGCCAGGGTGGAGCAGGATCTGGCGTCGCGCCCGCACGTCTCCGGTGACACGGAGATGGGCAAGATATACGTCACCCAGGCGATGAACGAACTGCTCGTCCGCGCCGAGGATCATGCGAAGAGGCTCGCGGACGAATACGTCTCCGTCGAGCACTTCCTCCTCGCGATGACCGACTCGGCCGCTTCGCGGACAAAGGCGTACCAGATCCTCAAGGAGGCCGGTGTCACGGCGTCGGCGCTCATGGCTACGCTCAAGGAGGTGCGCGGCAACCAGCGCATCACTTCCGACAACCCCGAGGAGAAATACGAGGCGCTAAAGAAGTACGGCACCGACCTCGTAGAGATGGCGCGCGTCGGCAAGCTCGACCCCGTGATCGGGCGCGACGCCGAGATCCGCCATGTCATCCGCATACTTTCGCGT
The DNA here is from genome assembly GCA_017458965.1 of Kiritimatiellia bacterium. Taxonomy (GTDB): domain Bacteria; phylum Verrucomicrobiota; class Kiritimatiellia; order RFP12; family JAAYLN01; genus RGIG3612. The sequence goes on from JAFSZJ010000036.1 coordinate 15,207, forward strand.
AAGACCAAGAACAACCCGGTCCTAATCGGCGAACCCGGCGTCGGCAAGA